>DAOUVM010000020.1 GCA_030667645.1 Ardenticatenales bacterium
GCCTGATCCTCTGATCTCTGTCATCATCCCCAACTGGAACGGCGCGGAGCATCTGCCCACCTGTCTGGACTCGCTCCAGGCACAAACCTACTCCAACATCGAGATCATTGTGGTCGATAATGCTTCAACCGATGGTTCGCTCAAGCTGTTGGCCCGCGACTATTCCCAGGTACACCTGATCAAGCTGCCCGTGAACCGGGGCTTTACCGGAGCGTGCAACGCGGGCCTGAAAGCGGCCAGCGCCGACACGCTGGTTCTGCTGAACAACGATACCGAGGCTGACCGCGACTGGCTGGCGGCCGTGGCGTCCGCGTTCGAGCGCCACCCAGAAGCGGGTTCGGTGGCCTCCAAGATGCTCCTCTTTGACCGGCGTGACGTTTTCCACACGGCCGGGGATTATTACCGTCTCAATGGCACGCCCGGGAATCGCGGCGTCTGGCAAAAAGATACCGGTCAGTACGACCAGGAAGAGTACGTCTTTGGCGCCTGCGGCGGCGCGGCCGCCTATCGACGTTCGATGCTGGAGCAGATCGGGTTCCTGGACGAAGCGTTCTTTTTCTCCTGCGAGGACGTGGATCTAGCTTGGCGGGCGCAACTCGCCGGTTGGCGCTGCATCTATGCTCATCAGGCCATTGTTTATCACAAGCTGCAGGCCACCGGCGGGGGAACCATCGCCAGCTACTACAACGGCCGCAACTTTTTCTACCTCATCGCCAAAAACTATCCCTTCTCCCTGTTGCGTCGCCATTGGCGGGCCGTGCTGCGAGCCCAGTGGCGCATCACCCGGGAAGCGCTGCGCTCCTGGCGCGGCGCGGCCGCCCGCGCCCGCCTGCGTGGCCAACTGGCCGGACTGATCGCGGCGCCACGCATGCTCCGCGCCCGCCGTCGGCAAGGCCTGATGTCTGCCCGCCGCGTCACCGACGATTACCTGCTGTCCGTTCTCACTCCGGTTGACGAGAGTGTTCAGGATGGTATCATAGACCCATCACACAGGTGAGTCAGCCCAATGACAAACAATGCCCATCCTTTTCTTCTCTCTATCATCATTCCCGCCCATAATGAGGAGAACCGCCTACCCGCCAGCCTGAAGAAGATCGATGCCTACCTCAGCGGGCAGAGCTACGCCTATGAGATCATTGTGGTTGAGAATGGCAGTTCTGACGACACGGTTGGCATGGTGGAGCAGTTTGCCGCCCGGCATCGCCACGTCAAGTTGATGGTGGTGGATACGCGGGGCAAGGGGCTGGCGGTCAGAGCCGGCATGCTGGCAGCGAGGGGAGAGTATCGCTTTATCTGTGATGCTGACCTTTCGATGCCGATTGAGGAGATTGCCAAATTCCTGCCCGCTAGCTCGGATGCCGGGGTCTGTGACCGGCCATTCGACGTGGCGATTGGGTCCCGGGAGGCGCCGGGGGCAGTTCGATACGACGAACCCTGGCATCGGCATTTCATGGGCCGAGTGCTCAACTGGATCATCAAGATATTCGCGATGCGCGGGTTTGAGGATACGCAATGCGGGTTCAAGATGTTTCACGCCCCGGCGGCCGACGATCTCTTTCGGGTGCAGACGCTCACCGGTATCGGATTTGACATTGAGTTGCTGTTTGTCGCCCAGAAGCGAGGCTATACCATTCTAGAGATCCCGATCAACTGGTACTATAGCGAGGAGAGCCGGATGCGGCTGGTGGGGGATTCTCTGGCGGCTATACTAGAGATTCTCGAAATCCGGTGTAATTGGCGCAAGCAGGTCTACCAGCGGAGATCGGCCGGGTGAGGCTTCCTGATCTGAGCCTGGAGCAAGCGGCCTGGGCAGAGGGCTACCGGTTGGTGGCTGGGATCGACGAAGCGGGCCGGGGAGCGTGGGCCGGACCCGTGGCCGCCGCGGCCGTCGTTTTTCCCTCCAACTGTCCCGACCTGCCGCGGCGCCTGGACGGGGTTCGGGATTCCAAGACGCTCAGTCCCCGCCAGCGAGAGAGACTTTTTGAGATCATCCAGCGCGAGGCGGTCGCCATCGGCGTGGGAATGGTTGACCCCGACGTGATTATCCGAGACGGAATAGCGGCTGCCAACCGCGGCGTTATGAGACAAGCGATCCTGGCGCTACGCCCCCAGGTCCGGCCGGACTTTCTGTTGATTGACCATGTGCGGCTCACCCAGTTGGACACCCCTCAGAAGAGCATCCCCAAGGGGGATGAGCAAAGCTTTTCCATTGCAGCCGCCTCCATCGTTGCCAAGGTTGCTCGCGACCGGTTGATGATCCAGATGGCTCAAACGTATCCCGACTATGGATTCGAGCGGCACAAAGGGTACGGTACCAGGGTGCACTGGCATGCACTCCAGCGGCATGGCATCGCCCCTGTCCATCGCCGCACCTGGGCGCCGTTCTCGAGATTGCAGAACCTCGGCGAGTCGGCCGAGAGCGCTTAGGCGCCGCGATCCGAGTTTGGGCAGAGAGACCGTGGGTCGTTTACTCTAATGTCAACAGTTGAATGCCCGTCCGAAAACCAATGAACATTGCGCTCGTTCACGACTGGCTGAACCAGATGGGAGGAGCGGAGGACGTGCTGGAAGCGCTCGTCGGTCTGTACCCGGCCGCGCCCGTTTTCACTTCCATGTACTGGCCCCAGGTCATGCCGGATGAGTATCGGCAATGGGACATCCGCACATCCTTCATGGATCGGCTGCCTCTCGTCAAGAGACATCACCAGCCGTTCCTGCCTCTCTATCCGCTGGCGTTCGAGAGCTTTGGCTTTTCCGAGTACGACCTGGTTGTGAGCAACAAGAGCGGCTTTTGCCACGGGGTGCTTGCCGGACCCGAGACATTGCACATCTGTTACTGTCTGGCCCCTACTCGCTACCTGTGGGACTTGCGGCGCTATGCCCAGCGGGAAGGAATTGGACGCGTCGGACGGGCGCTGCTGCAGCCGGTTGCCAGTTACCTCCGGCTGTGGGATCGGCTGGCGGCCGACAGAGTGGACTATTTCATCGCCATTTCCAGGACGGTGCAACGGCGAATCGCCCGGTACTATGGGCGCGAATCGGTCATCATTTACCCGCCAGTGGAGGTAGACCGATTTGAACCCGCGAGCCAGACACAGGATTTTTACCTGGTGGTCTCTCGATTGATTCCATACAAGCGGGTAGACCTGGCCGTCCAGGCATTGAGCCAACTGGATCGCCCCCTCGTCGTTGTTGGCGACGGCCGGGATCGCGCCAAGCTCGAGGAACTCGCCGGGCCATCGGTCACCTTTACCGGCCGGCTGACGGACGGCCAAACGGCCGGCATGATGGCGCGCTGCCGGGCATTCATCTTTCCCGGCGAGGATGATTTCGGCATTGCTCCGGTGCAGGCCATGGCGGCTGGCCGGCCGGTGATCGCATTCGCCGCCGGCGGCGCTCTGGACACTATAGTGGAAGGCGCGACCGGTCTGTATTTCCGCCAACCGTCGGTTGAATCACTCAAGACGGCTGTGGAGAGGTTTGAGACGTTGACGTTTCAAACCAGCCGGATTCGCCGTCACGCGGAGCGGTTCAGCCGTTCGATCTTTGAAGAACAGATCAGGGAATTTGTCGAGCAAAAGACCGCCCGGTGGATCAAGAATCGTTGAGCGGGGTTGGACCGAAACGGAGGAACCGCATGTCTCAACCAGGGTCAGAGGTCAATCAGGCGAGCCAACTCGTGGGCCCGCATCTCCGCCCGAGGGAAGCCATTGTGCCGGTGGGCTCTTCCGGGAGAGCCCGCACCTCCCTTGATAGTGGTCGCCGAAGCATCTCCTGGCAAGTTCGGGTCTCGACATGGAACTGAGAAGGCTTTGGACCGTTCTGTTGCGCCGCCGGCTACTGGCGTTGATACCCTTCGTCGTCGTGCTGGGGGTGGGACTGGCCACCTATCATCGGCCGCCCCCCGCCTACAACGTCGGCATCCGCTACACGGCCGGGCAACCGCCACTGGCGGGCAGCGGCGCGGATTACGAGGACGACCGCTACTATCCGTGGCTTACTTCTGAATACATCGTCAATGGATTGGCGGACTGGGCAAAGAGCGGCACGTTTGCGGCCGCCGTCAGCCAGGAACTGGCCCGTCAGGGCCTCCAGGTGCCGGCCGGGGCTGTGCAGGGCAGCATAGCCGCAGACAACGTCCGCAGCCTGCTGCAGCTTTCCATGACCTTTGGAGACCGGGAGACGTTGGCCGCCATGATCGATGCCGCCACTCTGGTGCTTCAAACCCAGAACGTGCAAGCGTTTCCCTTCTTGGGGGACGGGGCCACGGTGGTCCCCCATGACGAGCCCGTCATCAACCAGATACCGGCCGGACTCCGAGCCGCGCTCGAGCTTCCGCTTCGGCTGATCCTGGCCATCGGAGCAGGAGTGGGACTCGCTTTCCTGGTTGACTATGTTGACCCCACTGTGCGCACTCGGCGCGAACTGGAGGCCATGGGCCTGGAGGTCCTGGCCGAAATACCCAAGCACTTGTTTAAGGGATAACTTTCCGTATTCAATGGTGATTCGGGTGATTCGCGGGTAGAGCGGTCACGAAACCGCCAAGTTGTTTATGCTAAAGTACAAAGTGAGTTGGTGAAACCATGGAACTACAGGACTATGTCCGAATTCTCAGACGACGCGGCTGGATCATCATTCTGCTCATGGTGATGACGGCCACTGCTGCCTTTGCCTTTGGCAAGCTTCAGACTCCTATCTACCAATCATCGGTGGAGATACTGGTTCAGCCGGCCCGAGCGGATTGGGGCATTACTCAATCCGCCAAGATCCTGCTGCGCAGCTATGCCTCTTGGATGAACACCAATACCCGAGCGCAGGAGGTAATTGATCTGCTGCACCTGGACCGCGTCCCGGCCGATCTCCTGGGCGATGTGCAGGTCTCCTCGGATGATTCTCGACTGATCATCCAGATGAGAGTAGAGGATCCGGACGGCGATCTGGCCAACGACATTGCCCAGGCGTGGACCGACATCTTTATCCAATGGCGGAACGCAGAGAACGCCAAGCAGCGCAAGGAGGATGTCGTGGAGGCCTTTCAGTTGGACCCACCCCGCTTTGCGCTGGCTCGCCCCAAGTGGAAGATCAACGTCGTCGCCGGGCTGGTCATGGGCACTCTGGTCGGCGCGGTGATTACCTTTGCGCTAGAGTGGATCGAGTCCGGTGTGGTGCGCCGGCCGGATGATATCGATCGCTATCTGAAACTTCCATTGCTGGGGACCATTCCGGCCCCCAAACTCGACGCAAACCGACCCTATGCGCTGGGCAACCCACCTGCAACCGCCGACCCGAGTTCGCCGCCGGCCGGGGCCACGTCGGTCGCCCCGATCCCGGTTCCCACTCCCTCTCCCCAGGCGGATGCGCCCCCTCCTCCATCATCAGATGAAGAAGAAATCGGCCCCATCGAACCTACCATCCTGCTATCCAAAGGAGACTAGCCATGACGAGTCAAATCCGTGCCCACCTGGTCACCGTCTCCGACCCTCGGTCGGCGGCCGCCGAAGCCTATCGCTCTCTCCGAACCAATCTCTCCTTTTCCGGTCTGGATGCGCCGATTCACACTCTGGTTGCCACCACGCCCGCGCCGCAGGAAAACAAGTCGATCGTCATCTCGAATCTCGCTGTAGTCTTGGCGCAGGGCGGAAACCGTACCTTGCTGGTGGATTGTGACCTCCGCCGGCCGGCGCTGCACGAGATTTTTGGCCTGGACAACAGTGCCGGTCTCACCACCATGATGTTGGACGAATCTGTGATGGGCAATCCGCCCCTACAAGAGACCGAGATTGAGAACCTGCAGTTGCTGCCCAGCGGCCCGCTGCCACCGAACCCGGCCGATCTGCTGGGATCGCGGCGAATGGACGCCGTGATCACCCGGCTGAAAGGGAGCGCCGATATTGTGCTGCTGGACGCGCCGCCGGTCATGGCGGTAACCGATGCGGCCGTATTGGGCTCCAAGGTGGATGGTTTCCTGCTGGTCGTCAGCGCCGGCGCCACCCGCCGCGAGCACGCCGAACGTGCCAAGCAGATGCTGGAAAAGGTCAAGGTCCGCATTGTGGGCGCGGTACTGGACAATGCCCCGGCCGACGCGGTGACGGGCAGCTACTATGGCTAGCCGGACCTAGATCTCAAAGGTCGCCCAATCACAGCCTCGCTGCACCGGGCCGCCAAAAACTTTGGCCGCCGGCCCTATCAGCGCCGCTTCTTCCCCGATAGCAAAGTGAACCAGCACCAGTCGGGATACACCGGCGGCCGCCGCCACCTGACCCGCCTGCGCGGGAGTAGAGTGGCCCGGTGTCGGCTCGCTCTCCGTCGCCTCGTGCAATAGGAGATCAGCGCCGGCCGCAAGTTGCCGCACACCAGCGCAGGGCTCGGTGTCGCTGCTGTAGGCCAACACCCGCCCGCTCGCTTTCCCCTCTATCCGCACCCCCACAGTCGGGCGACTGTGCTGGACCGGTGTGGTCAAGATGCGCAATTCGGCCGTCTCCAGTACCAGGTGCGCCGCCTCTGGAGCGAGCGGCCGGAAATCGATGGGAATTCGATCCGCAAGCTGAAACAGATCCAGCAGTCCCCGCGCCGTCACCAATGTTTCCGGCAACCCCCAGACCGTCAGTTCGGCCGGCCCGGCTGTTGCCCAACTGGAAAGCATCAAGGCCTGAACCAGCAGAGGTAGACCATAGATGTGATCGGCGTGATCGTGGGTCAATAGAACACCCCGCAACCGCGCCAGCTCGGCTCCCGCCCGGGCCAACTTGTGGGGCACACTGCCGCCGCAGTCAATCAAGTAATCGCCGCAAGCACTCTGGAGCAGCAGATAGATCGAATCGTTCTCCATCCCCGCAACGGTCGCGGCCGAGCCCAGCAGAGTTACCCGAGGCATCCGCCCTGCCTACACAACTGCAAAGGAGACAATGATCCCGGTCGCAATCATGGCGCCAAAGATCGGGAGGGCGGTCCGGCGTAAAGCGGGTGCCCCGGTCACGGCCGCGAGAAACGCCTTGGACGCCGTGTTTGCCAGCGCCGCGAGGGTGATGCCCTGGGCGGCCGCGCTCTCGGTGACGGCGCCCCCGGCAAGATTGGAGAGCGAGACCGTAATGGCGTCCACGTCAGTCAGCCCAGCGACAGCAGAGGAGACGTATACGCCGGCGGTGCCAAAGTTCTCTTGCGCTGCCTTGGAGATGAACAGGACAACGCCAAACAACAAGCCGAACTTGATGGCGGGCCAGATTGCAAACGGATTATTGGCGCTGATCTGCTCTTTGTCTTTGGCAATCGTCGCCTTTTTCTTTTGGCGGAACCAGAGATAAGCGCAGCCGATCAAGCCCACCCCCCCGGCACTGGCGATCGGGGTCAGCAGGATGGACCCCAGAGACGAGTTAATGGCAAAGACTACAACCAGAACACGAATGAACATGATGGTAGAGGCCAGGACAATACCCAACGCCAGTTCGGGAGCCAGGCGGGGCTCCTCTCGGCTGTGCCGGGAAAAGCTCAAGGTGGTCGCCGTGCTGGACGCCAATCCGCCCAACAACCCTGCCAGCCCGATCCCCTGCTGCGACCCCATCGTCTTGATCAGCGCATAGCCTACCAGATTGATGCCGGCGATCAGGACAACCATCTGCCAGATCCGGCGCGGATTGAGTACGTCCAGCGGCCCGTAGACCTGGTCAGGCAGAATGGGTAGAATGATCAAGGTGATCACCCCAAACTGAAGTGCGGCCGCAATGTCCTGTGGTCCAATCCGTTGGGAGAGTTGCTCCAGCGATTTTTTGGTGGCCAGCAACAACACCGTGACAACGGCCAGCGCGGCCGCCAACTCTGTCATCTGCCACCAGACCAAGGCGCCATAAACGAATACCAGCAGCGAAGCGATCTCGGTGGTCACGCCCGGGGCCCCGGCCGAGCCGGTCACGATGTGCGATGCCAGTATCAAGGCGCCCAGGGTGGCAAAGGAAACCGCAAACGACACGGGCGCAAAGTGGTCGCCCAGCATAGCGGCCGCGCAACCCATCAAGGAGATCAGCGGAAAGGTGCGGATGCCGGCAAATGTATCCTTCTCTCGCTCTCGTTCTATTCCTACCATCAACCCCACGCCCAGAGCGATCCCAAAGCGTTGGAAGAGAATGGCTAGTTCCGGCAGTTCTGGCATGGCAAATCCAAAGGTCGTCGCCTGGCACGGTAGATCTGTCTGGCAGACTAAAAGTGTACTCTAACTGCGACCGCTTGACAAGCTCCCTACCCCATGCTAACATGTCGTTACAATCAAATAACCATCGACTGTGAACCGGACTAGTAGCCGTTCTACGACGCTCAGAGAGCCGCTGTCGGGTGGAAATGCGGTGCGTACGGGAACGGTGAATGGGCCGGAGAGTTGGAAAGGCGAAAGAACGGCCGCGGGCGGATTGACTAGCCTTTTCCGGATTCATCTCCGTTAACCAGATGAAGGCATTCTCCTTGGGGCACTTTCCGCCCATAAGGCTGTGCCCCTTCGTGAGGCTGGCGGCGCCCCCTTTTTGTTTCACAGGGGGTTTTTTGTTGCCCGTCCACAGAGGATAGGTAGATGATAAACGAAACGCGCAAACGGTCTTTTTGCGGCCTCCAACCGTCGGGCTACTGTACCGGGGCGTGGCGAGACTGGGGCAGACAGCAGGATAAGCGGGACAGCTTTGCATGACTGCGTACGTATCCGATCAAATGAGAATGACGCCGAGAAACAGATCAACGAGCCAGGAGTGACCATGAACGACAAGAAACGACTATTGACCGGCGACCGGCCCACCGGCAAGCTGCACCTGGGCCACTATGTCGGCAGTCTGACCAATCGAGTCCAGTTGCAGGACGAATATGAGTGCTACTTTCTCATCGCCGACCTGCACATGCTTACCACCAAACCGGACAAGGATGCCATCTTTGCTCTGCGCACCAATACCTACGAGATGGTGCTGGACTATCTGGCGGCCGGAATTGATCCTGCCAAATCCACCATCTTTCTGCAATCCAGCGTCCACGCCGTGTACGAGATGAACCTCTTTTTCGAGATGCTCGTCACCCTACCACGCCTGAGCCGCCTGCCCAGCATCAAAGAGATGGCCCGGGCCGCTCACCTGGATGACGAGGCGCTTCCCTTTGGGTTGGTGGGCTATCCGGTACTGCAGGCGGCCGACATTCTCATGCCCCGCGCCCACCTGGTGCCGGTCGGCAAAGACAACGAGTCACACGTCGAGATCTCTCGGGAGATCTCCCGTCGCTTTAACCGGATGTACGACGAGGTGTTTCCCATCCCGGATGTCTTGATTGGCGACGTGCCCTCACTCGTGGGGACGGACGGGCAGTCCAAGATGTCCAAGAGCCTGGACAATGCGATCTTTCTTTCTGACGATGCCAAGACCGTGGCCAATAAGGTGCGCCGCATGTACACCGACCCCAAGCGGGTTCGGGCCGACATTCCCGGCACGGTGGAGGGCAACCCGGTTTTTATCTACCACGATGTCTTTAACCCGAACCGGTCCGAGGTGGAGGATCTCAAGGAACGCTACCGGCAAGGCCGGGTGGGGGATGTGGAGGTCAAGGAAAAACTCACCACGGCCCTCAATCAATTCCTGGATCCCCTGCGCGACCGCCGAGCCCACTTTCAGAGCCAATCGGGAATGGTCGAAGAGGCAATCTACGACGGAACCAAGCGCGCCAACGAGATTGGCGATGAGACCCTGATGATGATGAAAAAGGCAATGGGTCTGACCGGGGTATGGAACCGGGTTTCGCGCAAGGCGCGAGCACGCAAGAAGACCAGAGCCCTGGACTGATCCCGAGCCGCTAGCCTTCTTTCTCCACCACTATCAAGTGGGAGAGACCCAGCGCCCGGAGTGGGGTGCGTTCCAGGGAGTAGGTCAGGCGGCGCAGCCAGCGGCCGAGCCGCGGCCGGCGCGCGACAATGTTGTCATAGCCCGGGAATATCTGGGTATGGTGCACAAGGTGCACCGGCAGCCGGGCAAACAGAGCCCGCAGACGCCGGGTAGAATAAGCGCGCACGTGGGGGGCCAGCCGATTCCGCAGAACATCAGGCAGGTAATTGATGAGCGGCGTATTGCCGAAATGATACTCCCCCCTCCAATAGTGACCATGGGTCTCGAGGGGATACCAGCGATTGGGGCAAAAAACCACTATTCGGCCACCGATCCGTGCCACCCGAGTCATCTCCGCGGCCGCCTGGAAATCATCTTGCACGTGCTCGATCACCTCGTGGCTAAAGACCAGGTCAAACGTCCCGGCCCTGAAGGGCAGCGCCTCTCCCACCGCCTGAACGATCATCGTGCCCGGTTGGCGGGCCTCCTTGGCGCGGTCCAGCTCCACTTCCACACCCACCACGTGAGGCGCGCAGCGCGCGAAAGCGGCCGTGTACATCCCCACTCCACAGCCCACGTCCAGCACCTGTGGCGACCCATCTGACAGGGCCCACTGCCGGACCATTGCCATCCGGCGCTCTTGCCCCTCACGCCAGACATAGCTCGGGTTGCCGCGTGCGGCGGCTATCGGATCCCTCACTGATTCCGCCTGGTCCATTCTCCCGCTTCCAACGCCCATTCTTCCCGGTGCGCAAACGCCACTCTGTTGTCCAGCCAGCGGATCCAATGGGGTACAATCCGGTAGACGTTGTGCCGTGCCAGGAACGTCACTCCCTCGGCAGCCGACAAGGAGCTGACAAAGCCGAACTTGCGACCATAACGCGCCAGCGCGCTGACCCGCTCCACCTTTCCCGTCAGCGCCTCACACGATCCTTCCAGTTGGACCCCCCTGATATCTTTCCAATCCCAGGCTGGTGCGTGCACCGTTGCCGCCACCGCTGCATTGGCGGCGATGTTCCGGGCATGGCCGGCGCCTGGTTCAGAGACAAAAAAGAGGTTGAGCAGGTCGTCGGCAGTAAAGTAAAGATCGGCCGCGGCCGGCGCTCCGGCCTGGCTGACGGTCGCCAGCGTCAGGGTCGACTGCCGGAGGAGAAACTGGCGAATCTGCTTCTTCATGGAGCGGCCGGATGGAGCCCCTCCCAGCGATGGTAGATCTCGTTCTCAAAGCCCAGCCTCTGCAGGGCGCGGCCAATGGTGTCATCAATGATCTCACCGGTTGTCGCCGGCCGGGCGTACCAGTTGGGGACCGGCGGCATGACAATGGCGCCCATCTCGGCCGCCTGCGCCATCAGCCGCAGATGACCCAGATGAAGCGGCGTTTCCCGCACCAACAAGAGCAGCGGCCGGCCCTCTTTGAGTTGCACATCGGCCGCCCGGCTGATCAGATCGGCCGCATAGCTGTGGGCGATGGCAGAGAGGGTCTTGATGGAGCACGGCGCCACGATCATCCCCGCGACGTCAAATGAACCGCTGGCGATCGAGGCGCCGATATTGTCGGGCTGGTGGACCACGTCGGC
Source organism: Ardenticatenales bacterium (assembly GCA_030667645.1). Classification (GTDB taxonomy): domain Bacteria; phylum Chloroflexota; class Anaerolineae; order Promineifilales; family UBA4811; genus GLR113. Next base: position 11,414 of record DAOUVM010000020.1, read on the forward strand.
CAGCGCCAGCACGTCGTCCACCATCCAGTCGGTCTCCTGGGCGATGATGAAACGGGCGGCCGGCGAAGCAACCAGATGGGTTTCAACCTTCGGGTCCGTACCCAGGACCTCCAGCAAGCGGATCCCATAGATCGCTCCGCTGGCCCCACTGATGGCTATGATGAGACGCCGGGTCATGGTCACTGCTCGGCCGGCCTCGTCCCCACGACGATCGCGGCCGTGCCCAGCATCAGGGGGCGATAATGAACTTGCTGCAAGCTCGCCTCCCGGAACAACGTAACCAGGCCTTCCGGCCGCCGAAAGTTGGCAATGCTGTTCGGCAGGTAGCGATACGCTTCCGGCTGACCGGCAACCAGCCCTCCCAACAGTGGGCAGAAACGGCCCAGGTAAAAGTTGACCAGCGGCCGGACCCGGTTGGCCGGTGGCGGGGTGGCATCCAGGGCCACCAGCCGGCCGGCCGGCTTTAGCACCCGGACCTGCTCGCGCAGCGCCGCCAGCGGATCGTCGAGGTTGCGCAGCAAAAAGGCGGACGTGACAGCGTCAAAGCGCTCCGATGGAAAGGGAAGTATATAAGTGTCGGCACCCGCCCAATCCTCCGGCCGCGCCCGCTGCCCTCCCCGACGCCCCGCCCGGGCCTTGTTTCGCCCCACCCGCATCATCTCGAGAGAGAAATCGGCTGCCACCACCCTGAGATCGGGGATCAGCGTCCGGGCGACGCGCGCCACGTCGCCGGTACCGGCCGCCACATCCAGCAACAGATCTCCCGGCCGCAGGCCGGCCGCTTGCACGGTCAGCCTGCGCCAGCGCAGATCCTGTCCGGCCGACATCAACCGGTTCATCAAGTCATAGCGCGGCGAGATCTGGGCAAACATCCGTCGTACCGATCGCCCACGAAAAGAGCGTGCCAGTTCAATCTTGTTTGCACAAGCGTCCACTGATCTCAATCCTGCCCCGAGGGGGCCGTTCCCGCTGCAGTTCGGCACCGCTCAAGGGAGAAAAGTGAGGGGATTCATTCACCCTGACCATGGGTATGGTACTGCAAGAGGCGGCCGAGGGCAAGCGGGCTGTCGTAACGGCGGCCCGAAGCTGAGCAAACATCGGACCCCTGACGACGCAGGGCATGGGCAAAGCTCTCATTCAACACGAATACCGCCCATTATGCAAGTTCCACGAATTCCCACTTTTTGTGTGAACTGGGCATGCTCCCGATTCCCGATTCTCTTCGCACTTGACTTTCCGCTTCTAATGCGGAATCAGGTGCACTCTGCGTCCGCAAAAGCCAAGTTGTTTTTGATCAAGTACTTTGGGCGACCTTGACGTGGCAGACGGCAACGGGCGGCCGATTCCGAAAATGATTGTTCCGGTAATTGCTGTTCCGGTAATTGTTTTTCAGTGAAATCTCTGATTCAATTATCGTTTCGGAGGCGTGGCATGGCCCGTGGTTCGCGGCGGGTGGGATGAGGATCGATCCCTCCAATCCATTGTTCGCACTTCAAAAAACTTTCCGCTTTGAATGCGGAATCAGGTGCACTCTGCGTCCGCAAAAGGCCAAGTTGTTTTTGAAAAAGTACTTTGCAGTGCGATGTGATCCATTGGCGTCCTGTTATCTGATCCGGCACCCGGTCATCGCGGGCATGGCTCTCATTATAGCACGAAAGTTCTATCCGTGGCAAGGCCCACGAGATGATGGCGCAGGGTCAAGTCGTTGAACTGGCATGATATCTGACGTTCCGGGTACCAGATGGGTAATAGATCCACCGTCTAGTTTCCAGGGAGGCCACAATGGATTGTCAATAGCGCGGGTGAGGATGGCTCCTTTTTTGACGCGAACGGCGCGTAGGCGCGTGACCGATCAACGGTCGCGCTGTGGTAGTCGCTATCCGTCACCTGCAACACGGACTTGGACACGCCTTGCCTGACGACGACCTGGGAGTCAGGCTTGACGTATTCCTGTGATACACTGTTCTGCGTGGAGGCGGTGATGAAAACACAGAATGTGACCCTGTCGATTCCCAAAGAGATCCTGCTCAAGGTAGAGTTGATGGCGGTCAGGCGGGAGACCTCTGTCTCCGGCCTGCTGACCCGGATGCTGGAGAGGCTCGTTCAAGAGGAGGATTCGTATGCCCGCGCGCGGCGGCGCCACCTGTGGTGGCTTGAAGAACAGGGCGTGGACCTGGGCACCGGCGGCCAGATCGTGATCCAGCGAGATGAACTCCATGAGCGAGGCTAGCACCTTCCATTCGTCGACGCCAACATCCTGATCTATGCTCACGGCCTATCCTCCGGGCAAAAGCATGCCCGGGCCCGCGGGCTGATCCAGGCAACACTGATTGCCCGACAAGGCAAAGCATCAACGGAGATTGTGCCCGCTTCACCCTCGCTGCTGTGCGAGCCTCTGCTCGCATAGCAACGGCTCGCAGAGCAGCAGCGCGAGGGCACTGGGCCCGTCACTGATCTCCCCGGCGCGAGCCATGCGCAGCGCCTCTGCTATCGGCACTCGTTTGATCTCCATGATCTCAGTTGGTTCGCGATGAGGCTCTCCCAATTCGACCCCGGTTGCCAGAAAGACGTGGGCCACC
>DAOUVM010000072.1 GCA_030667645.1 Ardenticatenales bacterium
GACAGGGACACTTGCGCATCAGGTGCATGGTGGTGCTGCCAAAGAGCATCTCCATCAGGCCGCCCCGGCCCACGGCGGCTTTCATCACCAGGTCATGTTCGTTGCGCAACACCTCGCGAATGATCTGAAGAAATGGCTTTCCATACAGCATCTTGCCGCTGACAGGGATTCCTTTCTGGCGGACGAAATCCACCCACCGCTCTAGACGCTGGTTCTCCTCCTCGACGATACGTTCCCCAATCACCACCGCCGGCGCCTTGACGGGCATCTCCACTTCTTCGGGCGCGCCCCCGAGGGAATCCCCAAGGGTCGAGACCGGTTCCGGCTCAATCGGCGAGCCCGCATCGGGCGGCCATTCCTCAATGATGTCCAGAGCCGGCCCCTCGGCCTCCTCCGGCCGCTCTGGTGTGATCGGCCGGGGGACCTGGCGCGGCAGTTCTTCGATCGTGTTGGCGATCGTCAGGCGGGCCCGGTTTCTCCGAGCCACCGCCACGGCCCGTTCGACGACAGACCTGTTCTCAGTTTTCTCATCGACGACAACTAGAATGCTCTTGAAGCGTTGCATGACATCCTCCTCAGCAGGATCGATCGGTCAAGGGGCGTGTACGTGGCAGGAAACAGTAACCGAGTCGATTGTTGTCAACCCAACCTCACTCTCCGGCTCACAGATAGCGCAGCCACACGTACCCCGTTGCGAGCAAGAGCGAAACCACCGTGGTCACCAGGCCATAGCCCAAAAAGCGTCTGAAACTGATGGGGTGACCACTCTTTTCGGCCACGCCAGCCACCACCACGTTCGCAGCGGCTCCCACCAGGGTGGCGTTGCCTCCCAGGCAAGCCCCTAATGCAAGCGACCACCACAGAGGAAGGACGGGCATGCTCTGCCCCAGATTCTCCACGATGGGAATCATGGTTGCCGTATAAGGGATATTGGCCACGATGCCGGAAGCAATCGCGGACAGCCACAGCAATAGCATTGAGGTCAAGGCCAGATTCCCGTCGGTCAGGCGCAACGCCATCTCGGCCACTTGCGCGATGAGCCCCACCTCGACCACCGCTTCCACGATGATGAATAGGCCGAGAAAGAAAATGAGGGTCGTCCACTCGACATCGCGCAGGACTTTGTGCGGATCGCCCCCTCCCCACAGGAGCAGGATCGTGGCGCCGGCCACAGCGATGGTCGCCGGTTCCAGATGCAAGGCCCCGTGCGCAATAAAGCCCACCACCACGCCTGCCATGACGATCAACGCTTTGTTGAGCAGCCGCCGGTCGGTGATCAGCGCCCCTGCCTCCAGGGCCTCGATGTCTAGCGCATGGATCTGCCCGGATTGCAGGTCCTTCCGGAACAGAACCCAGGACACCCCCGGAAAGACGATCAGGATCAACGCGCTGATCGGCGCCAGGTTGGCTGCGAACGTCAGAAAGTCTATCCCGGCCGCGCTGCCGATCAGGATGTTGGGCGGATCGCCGACCAGAGTCGCGGTACCACCGATATTGGACGCCAGGATTCCGGTAATGAGAAAGGGCAATGGGCCCACCTTGAGGCTAGAGGCCACGAACAGGGCCACCGGCGCAGCCAGAACAACGATGGTCACGTTGTCCAGGAGAGCTGAGGAGACGGCGATCACTGTAGAGAAGATCACCAGGATACGAAAGGGATCGCCTTTCCCCAGCCTGATGGCCTGGATGGCACTCCACTGAAAGAGGCCGGTTTCCCGCAGCACGTTGGCGATGACCATCATGCCCCCCAGCAGAAAGATCACGTTCCAGTCTATGGCGTGAAACGCCTCCTCCTGGGAGAGCACCCCCAGGAGAATCATGGCCATGCCGCCCAGCACGGCCGACACGGTGCGGTCCACCCGTTCAGTGACGATCAGGGCGTAGGTGAGTAAAAAGATGCCGCCAGCCAACCACACAGAGTTCACGCCGTCACCTCCGTGTCATCGTCCTTGTGCTCCAAACAGACAGCCATCAACTCCATCAGGTTGATATAGCCCACCACCTGGTAATGATCATCCACCACCGGCAATCCCGGCAGATCGTGATCGTGCATGCGCTTGAAAGCATCCTTTACCGTCTCTCCACGTTTCACCCATACCGGCTCACGCATGGCGTCGGCGGCGGTGCGCACACCCGACATCTCGGCATACTGCATCACGCGCTCCAGATCAGTGATCTCGCTCAGAAACTCTTCCGGCATGATGTGAAAAAAGAAATCGTCGGCCAGGGTACCCACATCGAGCACCCCTACCAACCGCCCGTCGTCGTTGACCACGCAGACCATGTGCACCCGGGGATGGGCGATCATCGCCTGAGCGGCCTCGTCCAAAGGCGCGTCGTGACGAACAACGGTCGCCTCTAGGTTCAGGGTGTCAACGACGACCTCCACCGGTGTGTCGCGCCGGACCACCCAGTCCGGCCGCACGGCTGGGGGCAGCTTTTCCTCGCGAGGTTTGGGCTGGACCTTGTGCAACCCTCTGACCTGGGCCACGGGCAGAACCAACAGCAGGCCGCTGTTGGGCCGGTCAAACCCGCCCACCACCCGCTCGGCCTCTGCTACGGCCCGATCCAGCAGTTCGTCGCTCTCAATGGCGACCAGGAGGGTGCGCCGACTTACCTCTTCAGCCTCAAAGAGGCGATTGATTGCCCCCAGACCCACTCGACTCAGCCAGGTGGTCGCTCGATAGGCCCCGACGCTTTCCAGGATGGTTGCTCCCGATACCCCAACACCTCTCCAGGCCTGGAGCAAATCAGGCATAACCCGCACGTCGTCCAGAAACACGGTCAACAAATAGGTCATCGGTATTCTCGTCTCCTTTCACATCTCACGATATCGGTCGGGCTGGGCATTGAATGGCACAGCAGTATAGCCTTTCCCTGCGCGCCTGCATTCTGCAAAGATCTTGTCCTCGCGGATCTCTGGCCTGTCCGAGGGCGCCGCATAACTTGCGTTGTGGGCAGCACTCAGCATACCACACGGCCGTTTCCGCCGGAAGGTGACTGCTGTCATCCATCAGGCGGACTTACGTCATAGCTCGCCGGGGGTGGAGTATCGAGAGCCGGGAGAAGTTTGTCGGCTCTTGACAAATAAATTGCGCACGCTATACTTCAACGCACATTGAATCATTTCCATCCACCTAACTAGATAAAGGCCGGCAGAATCAACCTCCCCACTGCAGGGTTTCAGGCCAACAGGGAAAAGATGTCAAGTACGCCCGTTCCTCTGCCCGGAAATGTGCAAAACATGGCCGAATTGCTCCGCGTGGTGGCGGAGCCAAAGCGGTTGCTGATTCTGGACCTGCTCATGCAAGGGGTTCACTGTAATTGCGAACTGGGTAAAGCACTGCAGTTGGCGCCCAATCTAATATCACACCATCTGAGCGTGCTGCGCAAGGCCGGCCTGGTGGATATGGAACGCGATGCGCTGGACGCCCGCTGGGTCTACTATACGATCAACCGCGCCGCTCTGGACGAGCTCAACAATGCCTGGGACGTTTTCTTTGGCCCCGCGCGCATCCAGCCCCGCCGCCCTTCCTGTGGCCCTGCCGGCACGCTGATACTGGACGACGAGATGGATAGGAGACAACACAATGAGTAAATTCGAAAAGTACCTGGCCTTGTGGGTCGCGCTTTGCATGGCTATCGGGGTCGCACTTTCCCAGACCCTGCCGGGCATCAGTCAGGCTATCGATTCCTGGCAAATCCACGGGATCTCGATCCCCATTGGCATCTGTCTGTTTCTGATGATGTACCCGGCGATGCTCAATCTGCAATTGGCCGAACTGAAAAAGCTCAAGAGCAACCCAAAACCGATCATGATGACCCTCTTTTCCAACTGGGTGGTCGCGCCCCTGGTTGCGGCCGGGTTGGCCTATCTATTTCTGCGGGGAAACGATCAACTCATCATCGCCGTCATATTGCTGGGATCGAGCCCTTGCACAGCGATGGTTCTCATTTGGGGCAAGCTCGCTGAAGGGAATCAGGAGCAGAATATCATCAACACCAGCCTGAATACCATCACCATCATGGTGCTCTATGTGCCTATCGTCGCACTACTGACAGGGATTCAGAGCATCCCCCTGGATCGAGGGTTGCTGGCCATCTCGGCGTTCGTCTTTATTGGATTCCCACTGCTCCTGGGAATCACAAGCAAGAGAGTTCTGATCGGCGCCAAAGGGGAAGCATGGTTCGAGAGCGCCTATCGCCCTGCTGTCGGCAAGGTCGCTATCGTGGCCCTTTTGGCGACGCTCATCGTGCTCTTTTCGCTGAATGGCCAGGTCTTGCTCGAGAACTTTGATCAACTGCTGCTGGTCTCGGTTCCGCTGCTGCTCGGTTTTGTCATCGTGGTCGGATTCAACCTTCTGATCACCCGAGCCTCGGGTTTGGAATACCGGGAGGCCATCACCACGGTCATCATCGGATCTTCGAGCCACTTTGAGATCGCCATTGCCGCGGCGGTGGCAATGTACGGTGTCGGTTCTTTTGCGGCGCTCGGCACCACCATGGGCCTGTTCTGGGAAGTGCCGATCATGTTGGGACTGGTCTCTCTGGGCAAAGCTCTGCGCAAGAGAGGTTTTTGGAGGGGTTAGGATTCGACTGGCAGGAAAGTTCCCAGCCCCACATCTCTCTCCCCTCCGCGGCTGGCCCTTTGCCGCCCCCTCCCTTGCTCAACTTGACCGTGGAATGGTCGGCGCCTCCCGGCCGGATCGTCTTGATCCGCTCCCTCAGTTGCCGGGGCGTGTCCGGACGGAGGCAGCTCCTTGGTCGCAAAGCCGATCCGAGTCGTTGCCGGCCGGTCATATCCATATGGCTTTCACGATGTCAACTGCTATTCCCTGTAGACGCGATCAAAGCCGGCCCGAGCCTCGTCCAGCGCCCCCTCTTCTCTCCAGAGTCCAAACATCTCCAACCGCCGCATGGGAACAAACTCATCGTCCATCGCAGATGCTGCCCGACTAAAGGCCACTTTCTTGGCCGACAGCCCGTACTCTTGGCGGAGGTGGGTGATTTCCTGCATCATCTGCTGTTCAATGGGTTGCCACTCGCTCGGCCGCATGACCATGTTATTGGCCTCACATTCCTCGCCCTTCTCACACTTGCACATGATATAGATGCCGCCCTCTTTGGTGTCCAGTTTCCACACCCGCATGGCCATCTGCCGCTCACGCGACGCCAGCACAAAGGCGATCACCGCATCGGGAACCACAACCACCTCGATCCGTCGCGGCGTGGGCCCGCGGGACGGCGCCAGCGGGGGCCTGGCCTTGCGGGTTCGCCTGGGTGCAGCCCGCTCGAGACGCGGCCGTGTCTTGCTCTTTGGTTCCGGCTTGGATGGCGCGGGGGGCGCCTCCCGCTCTGGCGGCGTGACCTCGGCCGCCACATCCACCGGTTCGCCCTTGTTGCCGTGGCACATGCCGATGTGCTCTTGACACGTTCCGCGCCCACACTCGTCGCAGGCGATGCGGCTGTGGCGACACAGCGGCTCGTGGCAGACGTCACACTCGCCGACCTCATCCTCGCACTGCCGGCAAAAGACCCGTTTGCAGTCAATGCAGGCCCGAGCCAGGCAGTCTTGGTGTACCAGGTGGCCGTTGTGGCAAAGAGCGACGCGCTCGGCCGGGCGACCGCACACCTCGCAAACCAACGGTTCCAGACGATGCAACAATGGGTCCCAGACGGCTGGGACGCTGACTCGAGTGGTGCGGTTTTCGATGTTGACCGGCAAGACAAGCTTGGGCTGTTGGATGACCATGAGGTTGAGCAGTATCAAGTCAAGGCGCACCCGGTAACGTTCAGCGATGTCAGCCAGCTTGTGGGTCCGCTCGCCCTTGACCGCTTCCAACTTGTCGGCCAGGCTTTCCCGGCGATCCGGGGAAGCTCTGTTCAAGCGCTGCTGCAGGTCGCGCTCCAGCCCGTCATAGTATTCGGTCAGGCGGGCCCGGTCCAGTTCGCGGTAACGGCCGACCCGTTCTTGCAGAACGCTGAGATGGGCCGACAGTTGGTGGAGAACGGCCGTTTTTGCCCGGCCCAACAAGTCGTCAAGAGCCCGCGGGTCGAGAGGAGTTTGCAGGGGCCGGCCGTCGCCCGGCCGCCAGCGAATGGGGGCATCGAGCAGCCCCTGCAACACGGCGTCCGGCTCGGCGGCGGTAGCCTGCGCTTCAATCACGTCGGCGTCGGCGCCGACCACCGGGCAGCCGGAATGGGCGTCCATCAGGACAGAGACGAGCCGTTCCTGTTTTTCGTGGCTGAGGACGATCGCCTTGAAATTCAGGCGCACGTAGGTGCTGCGCCCGCGGGAAAGGGTCGCCCGGGGCTGCGCCGCCACACGGCCGTTCAGTACCGCCCACTGCTTGGCCGCCATATCCTTCAGCCCGTCTTTGCTCAGCCGCAGGCCGTTGATGTAGACGCGTGTCGAGGCCGGCCGGGCACGCGCCTCTTCCGCCATGTGCTCCACCAGCGGGTGATTGTACCCCAGGCGAGAGACATCATCCTTCTCTGTCCCGGTAAAGGTGATCTGCTGATAAGCAGGCGCGTGCCACCGTGCGGCCACTGCTTCCGGCAGCAGGACCTCGCGGACCCCGTATGCGGCCGGTTCCACTATGCTGCCGGCCTGCTCCAGATAACCCAATACAAAGGTCTCTAGCTCATCCATGCGCCCTATGCCGTGAAATCCTCGCCAAACAGCGTTTCATCAAAGGCCTGTATCTTGCCCACCTTCTCGCGGGCCCCCACCAGCCGGTCGCCCAGTTCCGCCATGCCCGTTTCCAGGCTAGCCTCATCATGACTGCTCAGCCACACTTCCAGCAGCAGTTCCTCGAAATCCCGCTCCTGTGTCAGGTAGCCCAGTACCATTTCCATTTCACCGATGACCAACTCGAACATGTTCAGCTTGCGGTCCAGAATTTCGAGCAGGTAATCCTCAATAGTACCCTGGGCCGAAAGGTTGAATATCTCCACCTGTTTCGTCTGCCCGATGCGATGAATACGGCCCACTCGCTGCTCAATCCGCTGCGGGTTCCAGGGCAGGTCGAAATTGACCATCACATGGCAATACTGAAGGTTGCGCCCCTCGCCGGCCGCTTCCGTGGACAGCAGGATCTGCCCCTCGCCTCTAAAGCGACGGATAGCCTCATCCTTCTGTTGTATAGTCAATCCGCCGTGGTAGGGGATATAGTCGGCCCCCATCGCCTCCAGACGCTGGGCCAGAGCATCAAGGGTAGCCCGAAAGTGCGTAAAGATGAGGAGCTTGTCCTGTCCCGCGGACAGGACAAGTTTCTCCAAGGCGTCAGCCTTGGCCCAGTCGCTGATGGCTTGAGCCTGTTCGGCCAATTGCAGAAGCTCCGGCTGTTCGGTTCGCCACGCCCTGTGCTGTGCCAGCTTGCGCAAGGTTCCGACGACCGCCATTGGGCTGCTCCCGATCTCCCGCTGCAAGATGCCCAACGTCAACTTGCGCGCTCCCTTTGAGCGTCCCTCGACCGCTGCACGGCGCACAAAACCGCTGACATCCGCGTACAGCGCCTGCTCGGCCAGAGTCGGCGTCACCTGGATCGTGTGCGCACGCCGGGCCGGCAGCTTGACACTCACCTGGCCCCGGCTGTGGCGGATCATCACATCGGCCAGCAATTCGCGCAAGAGGCCCCGGTTCTTGGGTAGACTGGGATCACCTTGCACCACGAACTGGCGGCGGAATTGCTGCGGGGTCTTTAGCTGGCCCGGCTTGAGAATGGTAATGAGGTTGTACAACTCTTCCAGCCGGTTCTCCACCGGCGTGGCCGTCAGCATCAGGATATATCGCTTTTGCAGCTTGTTGATGAATTTCCAAGAGACGCTGCTCCGGTTTTTCAGATTGTGGGCCTCGTCCACGATGATCAGGTCATAGGTCCGGCCGATGATGATATCACGGGTGCCAGGCCGGCGCGCGGCCGCCAGCGAAGCGATCACGCGCGGGAATCTGGCCCAGGCCTCGCCCGCGGCCGCACGAAAGGCCTCGTCCGTATTGGTGACAAAATCGTGCAAGTCAAACTTTTGCGCCAGTTCTTCGCGCCACTGCTGCACCAACCCCGGAGGCGCCAGAATGAGAATTCGCTCTATCATCCCGCGCATCAGGTACTCTTTGACCACCAGCCCGGCCTCGATCGTCTTGCCCAGGCCCACCTCATCGCACAGCAGGCCACGGCCGCGAAAGCGGCGCAGGGCGGCCTGCGCGGCGTCGATTTGGTAGGGAAAGGGGTCAAAGTTGAGGGCATCCAGGCAAATCAGTTCGTCAAAGCCGGTCACCAGCAGCAATCTCTCGGCCACGAGTTGCAGGCGGTATGCCCGCGGATCGCTGAATTGGCCGGCCGCTACGGCCTTCAACACCGACTCGGCCCCAGGTTGCAAGGTTACCGTGGGAAAAGCCATCCGTTCGCTCATAGTCCTCTATTATAGCTGCTCGTTCCAGAGTGCAAAACGAGGCGGCCGATGGATAGGATGAGATCAAGCAGGTGGTTTGAGATCAGCCAGAGCTTGCCAATGTGAGATGCGCTCATTTCCAAGAATCGCCCTTGACAGGCCGCGAGATGAGCCGTATCATTCGTGGTAACTTACACTTTTGTTAAGGAACCGGCAACGAGCATGGACCAACAGTTGGCAGAAGACCTCTCTCGGCAACTCTACATCTCGGTCGAACACGTCATTCGCGAGGAATACGAGATGCTCATCCTGCAGAAGCTGATGTCAGATCCGGTGAGCAGTGTTCTTGTGTTCAAGGGCGGCACAGCGCTGCGCCTCGCACATGGCTCCCC
>DAOUVM010000068.1 GCA_030667645.1 Ardenticatenales bacterium
CGCCACCTATGCGGTCACTAGAGGGGAGTCTGTCCCCGGCACTACCTACAGCTACCTTGGCAAATCAGACAACGGTGCCCAATTCGGTGGCGTAGAGGGTTACGCCTACAGGGAGATAGCTGATTCGCTCGAATGGTCCGGCCGAGTCCGCGGCAATGTGTATCTGGATCTCACCATGCGGGTGAGTTCGATTGGCGAGGAGGAAGTGCATCTGATCGGAACTGCCACTGTCTGGATCTTTCCCTAGCAGGGGGGCGTTGTCCGCCGCCGTGAAAAGAGAAGTTGAGGCCTCTCGACGTCGTTTTTCGATGGTGGGGAGCGCCTGGGCTGTCTCCGAACTAGGGAGCCGGCGCTTGCTCATGGGCGTCCTGCCAAAGCGCAAAGGTCGGAGGTCCACCGAGACAACTGGTGACATTGTGCCAGGTTCCGATTGACGTAAAGCCTTTCTCGGAATATAATCCTCTGGCAATTCAGATTCCGCTCACGAGGCAAAAAATGTCATTTCAGTCAGGTGATCACGTTGTCTATCCAGGTTATGGTGCAGGAACGATCATCGCTATTGAGGATAGGGAATTCACGGGCACGACCACTCGCTACTATATGCTGCAGATGGTAGCTGATGAGGGTGAATTCATGGTCCCCACCGACAACGCGGAATCCCTGGGAATTCGCGGAGTGGTGGAGCGAGAAGCTATTTGGGGTGTGTTGGGAGCGTCGCCGGGGGGACTTCCGGATGATTATAAGGAGAGACAGGCTGGGATCTCACAACTGTTGTCTACCAGCCATGCGCTGTACATGAGTCAGGGTGCGCGCGACCTGGCGCGCTTTGCGGGCTTTCGCCAGTTGACGGGAAGGGATGTTCAGTTGTATGAGGAACTGCAAACCCTTCTCGCCAGCGAACTCGCGCTGGCTGAAGATATCAGCCTGGAGGATGCTCGCGATCGATTGGCCCAGGCCCTGGCTGCTATCACGGAGGTGGCCGCGCTGGAAAAGGCTGAACGAGATAGAATTGAACAGGAGAAGCTTGATCAAGAAGCTGCTGCTGCTGCTGCTGAGGCTCTAACTGGTTCGACCGCATCCTAGACCTGCCACGGGGCAAGCCAACCCTCGATGCCTTGCGCCGAGGCGGGTATTTGACATCCCTTCCCCCTCATGGTATAGTGTCACGACAAGCCCTTTTGGCACTCTGATACGCAGAGTGCCAAAAGGGCGTAGGTTGAGGGCAAACCATGCCAGATCTGTCACCTCGCCGGGAAACGATATTAGGTTTGGTGGTGCGTGAGTACACCGCCAATAGGACTCCTGTTGGCTCCAAGTGGCTGGTCCAAAAATACGATCTCCAAATGAGCCCCGCAACCGTGCGGGCTGAATTGGCTGCCTTGGAAGAACTGGGACTATTGGGTCACCCGCATACCTCTGCTGGCCGCCTGCCGACCGAAGAGGGGTACCGATACTATGTCCAGCGGATAGTGGGCGAGCCCCGGCTGCCGTTGGATGAGCAGCGAACGATCCGCCACCAATTCCATCAAGCCCGATTGGACATTGACCAGTGGATGCAGTTGGCAGTAGCCATTTTGGCGCACAGCTCCCAGAGTGCGGCCGTTGTGACTGCACCCCACGCACGCCGGAGTCGCTTCAAGCACTTGGAGCTGATCTCCACCCAGGGACGACTTGTCCTGCTGGTGCTGGTGCTCGGGAGCGGGCAGGTTATGCAGCAGATGCTCACGCTGGCTCAACCCATGTCGCAGGAGGAACTCGGTCAGACGGCGGAACGCTTGAACAGCTCCTGCCAAGGGTTGAGCGCTCGCGAGATTGGGGTCACGCTTCGCAACCTGCCGCTGCTCGAACTGGAAGTCGGGTCATTTGTCCGGGAGATGATGACCCGCGCCGATGAGCGCGTCGCCAGCCGAATCTACAGCGGTGGACTGGGTCATCTTCTGAACTCGCCCGATTTGGATTCTGGGGATGCCATGCAGCGCGGAGTCCGGGTGTTGGAGGAGAGGGCGTTGCTGGAGGATGTTCTCTCTTGGGTACTGAGGGCGGCCGAGCCGGTTCCCTGCACGGGTGGCGGGAGCGTCAGGGTGCTCATCGGAGGCGAAGGGCGTTGGGAAGAGCTGAGAGACTGGAGCATGGTGTTGGCACACTATGGTCTGGCCGATCAGGCGGTGGGAGCGATGGGTGTGCTGGGTCCAACCCGGATGCCCTACGGCCGGGCCATCTCTTCTGTTCGCTATGTAGCCGGGGTGTTGACCGGCTTGATGAACCAGGTATACGGCTTTGAGGGGTAGACTAGCTATCGTGATTTTCATACGCCGATGCTGAGGCGGATCAACAAGCGCGCAATACGTGAGGTTCAGTAATGTCTGACGAGACCAACGCAAACCAGAAGAACCGGACGATCGAGGAGCAGGAGAAGGATGCCGGGGAGACCGCGCAGGCGGAGGCAGCGGAGGAATCTTTGCCGCTCAGCCCGGAAGAACACCTGGCGGAGGCTCAGGCTCAAGCTGAGGAATACCTGGATGGCTGGCAACGGTCCAGAGCCGAGTTGGCCAACTATAGGCGTCGCGTAGAGGCACACCGCGCTGAAATGGTGGTGACCGCGAACGCTGATTTGCTCACAAAGCTTCTGCCTGTTCTGGATGATCTGCAACTGGCTCTGGACAACTCCCCGCAGGATCAACCGCGCTGTCAAGATTGGGACGAGTGGCGTGCGGGAGTAGCACTGGTTGCCCACAAGGTCGCAGGCGTGCTGGAGGCGGTGGGAGTTGTCCTGATCGACACGGAGGGGCAGGCTTTTGACCCCCACCTGCATGAGGCCGTCTCCTTTGAGGAGCATCCTGACACCAAATCCGGTCAGATCATCGGTCACGTACGGCCGGGGTACATGTTGGGCGATAGAGTGCTCCGCGCATCTATGGTCCGCGTGGCTCAATAAGGAGGATCCGTGGCAAAGATCATTGGCATAGACCTGGGAACAACCAACTCTGTTTGTGCGGTGATGGAAGGCGGTGAGCCAACCGTCATTGCGAGTTCAGAGGGCGGCCGTTTGTTCCCCTCTGTCGTTGCTGTCAATCCGGCAACAGGGGAGCGAGTGACTGGCCAAGTCGCACGACGACAAGCGGTGGTGAATCCCCAGGACACGATCTACTCGGCAAAGCGGTTCATGGGCCGCAAGCACGATGACCCGGCGGTCCAGCGCTGCTGCAGGTTGGTTCCCTATGAGGTGCGCGAGGCGCCCAATGGTGATGTACGGCTAGTGCTGAATGACCGTGAATACTCTCCACCCGAGATATCTGCGATGATTCTTCAGAAGATCAAGACGGATGCTGAGGCATACTTGGGCGAACCGGTCACACAGGCGGTCATTACCGTGCCGGCCTACTTTGATGACAATCAGCGTCAGGCCACCAAAGACGCCGGTCGGATTGCCGGGTTGGAGGTGCTGCGCATCATCAACGAACCGACTGCATCTTCGCTGGCCTATGGCATGGATGAGGTGGAGGATCATACTATCGCTGTGTACGACCTGGGAGGCGGCACTTTTGACATCTCTATCCTTACGGTGGGCGGCGGGCTCTTTGAGGTCGAGGCCACTAATGGAGACACGTTTCTGGGTGGCGACGACTTTGATCAGCGGGTGATTGACTGGGCAGCAGATGGATTTCAGCGCGAGCATGGCATTGACCTGCGGGACGATCGACATTCACTCCAGCGCCTCAGGGAGGCGGCCGAAAAGGCGAGGATCGAGCTTTCCAGTGTTATGCAGACAGAGATCAACCTCCCGTTTATCACCGCTGACGCAAGTGGCCCCAGGCACCTACTCTTGTCTCTGACCCGGGCCAAGCTGGAACAACTGACGGATGATCTGATCGCGCGGACCATCGGGCCGTGTCGGCAAGCACTCCAAGACGCCAATCTGGCAGCAGACGGAATTGATCAGGTGGTGTTGGTAGGCGGGATGACCCGGATGCCGGCTGTTCAGGATGCCGTGAGCCAGCTCTTTGGTAAGGATCCCTATAAAGGAGTCAACCCGGACGAGGTGGTGGCGATTGGCGCCGCCATTCAGGCCGGGGTGCTCAGCGGAGATGTGACCGACGTCGTTCTGACTGATGTGACGCCGCTGACATTGAGTATTGAGACATTGGGCGGCGTTGCCACCGCAATCATAGAGCGCAACACTCACATTCCCATCAAGCAGCAGCAGGTGTTCTCTACTGCCAGTGACATGCAGAAGAGTGTAGAGATCCACGTGGTACAAGGGGAACGCGCCATGGCGACCGATAACGAGAGTTTGGGCAAGTTCATTTTGGCTGGAATCCCACCAGGCCCACGGGGCGTCCCACAGATCGAAGTCGCGTTTGACATTGATGCTGATGGCATTCTCAACGTCGGCGCAAAGGATCGCGCCACCGGCCGGGAGCAACAGATCACCATCCAACCGTCCAGTGGTCTGGACGATGAGCAGATCGAGCGCATGGTCAAGGATGCCGAACAGCACGCGACCGAAGATAGAGTGCGGAAAGAGGCAATCGCCGCCCGCAACCAGGCTGACTCGGCCATCTATTCGGCCGAACGAGCTCTCAGAGAGCACGAAGAACAGCTTTCCCAGACCAGCAAGGATGAGATTGAAGCGAGCATGACCGCTGCCAGAGAAGCGTTGGACGGTGATGACTTGACGGCTATCCAATCGGTGGCACAGGAGTTGCAGACCGCCGTCCAGGTTGCCTTGGCAAGCCTCCCGGAGCAGACTGCTGAGACCGATGAGGATGGGCAAGAGGATGCCGGAAACGGCGCGGATGATGGGTTGGATGACGGTGAGCAGGGTCAGGAATGACGCTGAGGAGAAGCGGGCAGCGGTCTGAACACACCACAACCCTGTGCTGGAGCGATGGGCTCCCGAGCCGGAGTGGGCGGCGCGCGGCTGGGAAGGTAGTCACCGGGCGATGACGGAGAAGCGCGACTATTACGAGGTGTTGGGCGTCGCTCGCAGATCGGACGGCGCGGAAATCAAGGCATCGTACCGTGGACTGGCGCGCCAGTACCACCCGGACATTAACAAGAACCCGGATGCCGAGGAGAGATTCAAGGAGATCAACGAAGCGTACGAGATCCTGAGCAATGACCAGAAGCGGGCGGCGTATGATCGCTTTGGGCACGCCGGTGTGCAGGGAAACGCGGCCGGGGCTGGTGGCTTTGGTGGCTTTGGCGACATCTTTGAAGAGTTCTTTGGTGGAATGGCCGGCGCGCGTAGCGGGAGGCCGCGCGGGCCGGCGCGCGGTGATGACTTGCGGGTTGATATCTCGATTTCGTTCGATGAGGCGGTTTTCGGTACTGAGAAGGAAATCGAGGTCCCGCGGACCGAGACTTGTCACGATTGCCGGGGAAGTGGCGCCCAGCCGGGGACATCGCCGGTCGTCTGCAGCCAGTGCAAGGGAACGGGCGAAGTCCGTCGTGTGCAGCAATCCTTCCTGGGTTCCTTTGTCAGCATCGGCACTTGCCCTGGCTGCGGAGGAAGCGGTGAGACCATTTCGACTCGCTGCAGCACCTGCCAGGGCCAGAAGCGGGTTCAAACCAAGCGCCAGCTAAAGGTCAAGATCCCGGCCGGAGTGGACAATGAGACGCGCATCCGGCTGACGGGCGAGGGCGACGCCGGTGCGCGCGGGGGCCCGTCGGGCAATCTCTATGTTTTCGTTCGTGTTGAGGATCACCGGTTCTTTAAGAGGCGCGGGCAGGATATCATTTTGGATCTCGTCATCAATGTTGCTCAAGCGACGCTGGGTGATGAGGTCACCATCCCCACAATCAACGGCGAGGAAAAGCTGCGAATTGCGCCTGGTACTCAGCCGGGGCATATCGTCCGCCTGCGTTCTCGGGGAGTGCCCCACCTGCGTCGGAGCGGCCGAGGTGACCAGATTGTGATCATTCAGGTCGCCATACCTGAGAGACTCACAGCGGAGCAAGAGCAGGCCTTTCAGCAACTGAGTCAGACGCTAAGCAAGGAGACCATTTCTGAGACGAAAGGAAAGGGGCTCTTTGACCACTTGAAGGACCTGAGAGAGGCATTGGGGTTGTGAAAAAGTGACCCGGGCTTGCAGAATCGGCCGCGGGAGGGATGAGCGACGCGGGGGCACATGAACTGGATCAGGGTCAGCGTGCTCGTGGATGGAGAGGCGGCCGAGGGGGTGGCCGATGTGTTGCGTCCCTTTGCCTACGGCGGGGTCTCGTTGGAGCAGGATGGGCTCGAATCCGGCGCCAATCAGGACTGGTCAATTCTGGATGATCACATCACGGTATCTATCTATCTGCCGGCTCGGGATGATACCCCGGCAAAGCGGAGAAGGATCGAGGAGGCATTGTGGCACCTCGGGCAGTGCTACCCGATTCCCTCACCAACCTTTGCCATCATCGCCGAAGAGGACTGGGCCAACGCGTGGAAACAACACTATTGCTCGTTTCGTGTTGGGCAACGGATTCTGGTTTGCCCCGCCTGGGAAGAACCCGATGTCCACACCGGCGATATCCTACTCCTGATGGACCCTGGTATGGCCTTTGGCACCGGGCTGCATCCTTCCACCCGGATGTGCCTAGAGGCGGTGGAAGAGTTGGTTCGGCCGGGAATGAGCGTACTCGACCTGGGAACCGGTTCGGGGATTCTCGCCATCGCGGCTGCCCGTCTGGCTGCCAGTCCGATTCTAGCCTTGGACACTGACCGAGTTGCTGTCCAAGCTGCCCGCCAGAACTGCGCCCGCAACGGGGTCGACGAGGGGATTCAAGTCAGGCAGGGTTCACTGGCCGACCTTCAACTTGACGGGCAATGGGATTTGGCTTTGGTCAACATCCTGGCGCCAGCAATCCTGCAGTTGCTTGAGGATGGATTGGGGAGTCAGATGCGGCCGGGAGGGCTCTTGGTCCTCTCGGGCATCATTGAGGAGCAGGTCCCCAAAATCCTCCATGCCTTGAGGCAACAGGATATCGCGCTGGTCAAACGGGTTCAGATGAAGGATTGGGTGACGCTGTGGGGGCAGCGGCCGGCAGTGGAATAGCACGCACTGACTCTCAAGATGACATGGACAGCGCTGGTCTATATCAACCAGCGCCCCCCCGGGTAGTGAGTGTCCGCGTCCTCTACTTGGGCCGGGCGTCGTATTGCTTTTTGTAGCGATAGGTGATCCGGCCTCGGGTCAGATCGTAGGGGGAGATCTCCAGGCGTACCCGGTCACCGAGCAGGATGCGAATATAGTACTTGCGCATCTTGCCAGAGAGGTATGCCAGGACCTTGTGCCCGTTATCCAACTCGACGCGGAATTGGGTCGCTGGCAACGCCTCGACAACGGTTGCCTCGACCTCTATCTTCTCCTCTTTTTGTTTGGTTGTCATATGCTCCTGAGGGACTGTTGGGGAATCGCTGAGGTTCACGGCGTTCCTCAGACGGCTTCCAAGCTAGCGTCCTGATTGGTGTCCTAGCGTTTTTGGTACTGACGACGTCTTTGCCGACGAATGGCCTTTTTCCGCTCCATGCGGCGCAACTCGCTCTTGGATACGTGCCAGCGCTTGCGGCGCAGGGCGCTCAACACACCATCGTTGGTAACCCGCTTTCGGAAGCGCCTGAGCAAGCTTTCCTGGGACTCGTTAGGCCTGAGTATAACGGTTGTCAATTTCTCACCACCTCTCCGATAATGACTGCCAACCCGGTCATTCCTCCTCGCTAATCAGCTCGGACAGACCGATAACTTCGTCCAATGGTATTGCAGCCACGCGAGCCGCATGGCGCGCCATCCATTCCATCTGTTCCTCTGGCGTCACCGCCCGCAGGCTCAACCTAATCCGCCTTCGCTCTGCGTCGATACTGATGATGCGCAGCAGGTGCACTTCCCCCTCAAAGACCACTTTGCTCGGGTCCTTTCCGGCCGCCCGTGGGAGATGTTGGACATGTAACAGTCCCTCAATGCCTGGCTCTAGCCGGACAAACGCACCAAATGAGGCCACTCGCGTGATGTCTCCCTCAACGAGTTGGTTGACGTGGAACCGCTCTTCAATAGTTGACCAGGGATGCGGGGTCAGACGCTTGAGGCTCAGAGCAACGCGTTTGCGTTTGCGGTTCACCTTTAGAACATGGACCTTGACCCTGTCTCCCACGCGAAGCACTTCCTTGGGATGCTTGACGCGGTGCCAGGCGAGTTCAGAGATATGGATCAGGCCATCACCACCACCCAGATCAACAAAGGCACCGAAATCTCGTAGCTCACGCACCCGGCCGGTACGCACCTCCCCTTCGGTCAGGTTGTCGATGAACTCCCTGCGCTCCCGTTCGCGCCATTCAGAGAAGGCTTTGCGATAGGAGAGAACCAGACGACGTCGGCGCCTATCCACCTCGACTATGCGGAGCGGCAACGCCCTTCCTACATAATTGCCCAGTCGCTCTCGGATCTGACTTGGATTGCTCCGCCTGGGGATGTCAAGCAACTGGGAAATCGGCACAAATCCACGCAGCTTGCCAAATGGCACAATCACCCCACCTTGATTGTAGCCGGTCACCTTGCCTTCCCAGATGTCACCGCTTTCCTTGAGTTGCTCTGCGTCGATCCATTCCTCGTCCAGTATCGCCTGATGGATGCTGACGACCAGCTTGCCGTCGCTGTCCTCAGAGCCGGTGATGTAGACCGGCACCTCACCTCCCACTTGAAGCGCATCGCGCCTGTCAGCGCTCAGTCTCTCCAAGTCGTGCGGTGGTATTATGCCCGATTTCTCAATACCCAGGTCGATAAAAGCGCCCAACTCTTCAACGGATGTGATGGTCCCCTGCATGATGTCGCCCCGCTTGACTTTGCCAAGATCAGGGATATCAGCCTGCAGTGGCTGGTCGGGTTGCTCCGATGACAGTTGTGATTGAGAGCTATCCATCTAAAGACCTTATCAATGCACCAGGCCAATCAGCTCAAAAAAAAGCCCGGCAGTCTAGCTAATCTGTTCTAGGGCACGGCCGGGCTTCCGGGGCTAAAGTCATGCTGATCTCGCGTCACGCCAACGCGCTCTGTGTTCGGCGCCTCCTGATA
>DAOUVM010000241.1 GCA_030667645.1 Ardenticatenales bacterium
CGGTCATGATGATATCAAGGACCTGAGTGAAGAGGACCTGCGGGCCATGGAGCCCAACGTGGCAGCTATCACCGGCCTGAAGCTGATCGGTTATGAGAGGCGACTGCCCTGGTGGGAGAATGGGCGAGGAAACGGGGCAGAAACTCGGTAAAAGTCGTTCATCTGAGAAGGAGGAAGATGAAATGTCTGCAATCACATTTGATAAATTGGAGGTAACGAAGATGATGGAAGAAGCGATTGCCTATTGCTCGGAGAAGGCGGGTTTGGGAGGGAAGGAGCAGGCGAGGAAAGCGTTGCAGAGCGGGGATTGCTGCGTCTGCGAATACATGCGGCATGCTATGGCTCAAAGTATGGCCGAGTATCTGGGCTCGGTGGATGATACCGTCAAAGCCATCTATACCTATGAACCCGAGTATGCGACCAGTGCGGACGAGGCGATCCCTGGGCGACCCAACCTCTCGCCTGGTTTTAACATGATTGCGAGGGTCAGTCGCAAGAGTGCGGCTCTGTCATCGGTGGTGGCGTCGCTGAGATCGACTCTGGCCGACGAATACGAGCGTCTCGGCTGCTGCAAAGCGAACGCTCTGTGCTCTGAGCTGGATGTCCAAGTGGTCGACGAAGGTGAGGTGCAAAAGCGAACCGGCTATGGCGCTCTGATCAATTCTGTCTACGTGCGACCCTTGGAGGTCTGGAGTAGGTAGTCGAGCCATCTTGGCTCTTTTGATCAAGTGCCGTCAGATCACGGTAGTGGTCCTGAGCGCCGCTGGTATCGGGCGATGCTGGCGGCGCCTCGGGTTGCGCTATGTTGATGGGGATCCGCCGGAGCCTTCGGCTCTAGCGTGATGACAAGGGGCTGTGTCCGGACGGCAAACCGGATATAGTTCCTCAGTCTGGCTCATCAGACAGCTCCGGCCGCACTTCCCCATCGGTGCGGTCGGGGTGCTCTCTTCTGGGCGCGTCGTGTGGGGGCGGGCACGGAAGCCCGCTTGGCGAGCGGGTTGCGTCAGAGCACCGGTCGAGCGATACCCAGCAGCTCTCCCGCGATAACCTGAGGGATGTACTTGAGGGACATGAACAGCCCAAAGGCCACGCCCAGCACAAGCATTCGGCGGCGAGTGAAAGTCGGGGGATTCTCCTTGAGGTAAAAGCCGTACTCTCCTAGTCCTCGTTGCTTGATGCAGCAGATCACCAAGAAAGGAATCGCAAATTGGGGGACATGGACCAGGATCGCAAGCATCCGCGAGGCGCCGTGGGAAAACAATGGGAATTTGGGAAGTGATCTGAACGCTGCGTTAATCCCGACAGTGGCAATGCCCACGAGAGCGGTGACACCCAACATGGGGATGATCGGTGCGGCTCTTGGTTTCACTGCCGACATGGCCCCACCTCCCAAACCGATGGCGGGGACAGGATGCCTGCCTAACCTCGCTGACGGTGGTACCGCGCCGTCGCTAGTCGAATAGGTCCCGCTTGCGGAAAGGGGCCGAGAGGAACCGGCCGATCATCTTGCCCCTGGTCAGCCAGGAAATGCGGGCGCCGTTCTTTTGGTTGGCCAGTACCTTTTGCGCCAGCCAGGGAGCGACCGTCTCCACGCGATCGGCCAGCAGGTTAAAGATTCGTGCTGCCTGTTCCCAATCTTGCGGACGATCCTTGTACTGCTCCAGGATCAGGTCCGTCATCACCATGCCAGGGCTGAGCGCCCCCACCAGCACCGGGGTTCCTCGGGTCTCGCGCATCAGCCCGTCGTTGAGATAGCGAATGGCTGACTTGGTGGTGCCATAGAGCGTTAGCCCTTCCACCTTTCGGCCGTCGCTTCCGAGGCCTTCCATGTTGTAAAGGCCCCCGAACCCCTGTTCGAGCATACCCCCAATTGCTGTGCGTGTGCCGTACATGAGGCCAATCACGTTGGTGCTCACCACGGCTGCGATCTGCTCGGGTGACTGTTCCCAAAGAGGGCTCTGCAGGTGGCTGATCCCGGCATTGTTGATCCAGATGTCCACCCGGCCGAACTGTTTCCGGGTGGCATCCCAGAGCGCCTGCACCTGCATGGGGTCGGTGACGTCGCATACGCAACCCAGCAGGTTGCTGGCCCGATGTTCGGCGGCCAAGCTGGCGATGGCCTGATCAACACCGGTCTGAGTGCGGCCGCATACTGTGACGACGCATCCCAGATCGAGGAACGAGTCGGCAAGTCCATGGCCAATGCCGCGAGTGCTGCCTGTGATCACAACGGTTTTCATGGATCCCTCTCTGATAGTAGCCGGCGAAAAGAGGCGGTCGCGCCCCGAGATGGTAACCGCCGGTGGAGTGCCGTGCTAGCAGGAAGCGGCGGGTGTCGCCAGCAGTTCCTCTCGCGAGCGCGAGTCCTGGAACCGCGTCGCGTCCACGCGATTATATCCGAGGCGGCCTAGTTGCGCCAATGCGATCAGTGGCCGGTGCGGCCGCGGGAGGTTGGCAGGAGGGCTCTCCGCTTTGATTGGGGCCGGAGAGCGAAACGGATCGCCCGGCGTGATGGTGGAGGATGGCAGCCGGACGGCCGGTTATGCTCGTCCCAGCAGGGCGCCGAAGAAGCGCCGCAGCGAGAAAGGCTGGCCTGACAGCAGAGTCTGGGCGCGGAAAAGGCGGGCCACCAGCCGCACGATCAGGATGGCCGCGGCCAGCAGTGCCTGCCAGAACGGCACCGCAGTTTGTGTCACTCTGGCCTGTTTTCAGTTGACAAAAACATGGTGCTAGATATCCAGCATGAGTTTTGAGCTGCGCAAGTCCACAACTGATTGCGATCACAAAAATAGAATACGCCAACAAGGGTAGGGAGTTTATTCTAGTTGAACGCCTCGGCCATATTGAGAATTGCCGAGTTGCACGCGTGTGACTTGACGGCGGCCGGCCCATCTGCTATGGTGTCTCTATTGGGCTTCCCCCACTATCTCAACTCCTGAACAGGGGATCGCATGCCTGAGTTACCCGACCTGGAGGTGATTCGCGAATACTTGGCTCCACGGGTCGTGGATGTGGCCATCGCGTCGGTCCAGGTACGCCGGCCTATCGTCATGCGCAATTTGCTGGGGGGCGACCCGGCCGATCATTTGGTGGGACAGCGATTGACCCATGTCGGCCGGCGGGGCAAGTTCCTTCTCTTTTCCCTTGGGAACGGGGTTTCGATGGTCATCCACCCCATGCTGGCCGGGCGCATCCGATATGGCGATCCATTGGCTCGTCATCGGGTTCGCGATGTCCTGGTTCTGTGCCTGGCTGACGGACGTGAGCTCCGCTACCATGACGCCAAAGACATGGGCAAAGTGTACCTGACCGATGATCTGAACCAGGTCCCACGTTTTGCCATCCAGGGACCAGAGGCCACGGATGCAGACCTGACACTGGACGTATTTCGCCAGCGTTTGCTCCGGCACCGGGGCGAAATCAAGAGAGTACTTGTCAATCAGACATTCGTGGCTGGCATCGGCAATGCCTACGCCGACGAGATATGCTGGCGTGCCCGGCTCTACCCGTTTCGTCGTCGCGCTAGCCTCACCGCGGGCGAGGTGACCCGGCTCTACTCGGCCGTGCACTGCGTGCTCACAGAGGCGATCGAGATCCTGCGCACTTGCGTGGGTGATGCCATTGACGTGGAGGTGCGCGATTTCCTGGCGGTGCATGGCAAAGCCGGTCAGCCATGTCCACGGTGCGGTACCTCCGTCAGCGAGGTTAGGCAGGCTCGCCGGGCGACCCACTTTTGCCGTAATTGCCAGCCAGGGCTGTTGGTTGGCGGGGGGCTCGGGCGCTGACTCTCCTGCGGCCGGGCAGGCGAGGCGGGGGTCCAACCGCCTCACGCCCTGCCGCACGGGGACTGTCACCCCGTGATGATAGCTCCGTCCTGCAGGTGTATGACGCGATTTGCCTGTTGAGCAATGACCTCGCTATGGGTGGCCAGGACCACGGTTACCCTTCGGTCCTGGTTGAGTCCCCGCAGGAGGCTGATGCACTCATCACCAGCCTGAGAGTCGAGGTTCCCCGTTGGTTCGTCTGCCAGTACCAACTTGGGTTCATTGATCAGCGCCCGGGCGATGGCGACCCGCTGCTGCTCCCCACCAGAAAGCTGTGAGGGTAAGTGGCGCATCCTGTCATCCAGACTCACGGCCGCCAGCAGTTCACGTGCGCGCAGCTCCAGATCCAAGCCTAGACGCCGCCGGTAGGGGACCAAGGGCAACATCACGTTTTCAAGGGAGGTGAGCACGGGGATGAGGTTAAAGAGCTGAAAGACAAAGCCAATGTGTTGGCGGCGAAAGTCCGCCAGCGCGTTTCCACTCAAGCGACCAGTACCCACCCCGTTCACCACCACCTTGCCGTCGGTGGGTGTGTCCAGGGTACCAATGAGGTTGAGCAAGGTGGACTTGCCCGAACCGGAGGGGCCAACGACGGCGAGGAATTCCCCCCGCGCCACCTCCAGGGATAGCCGGTTCAACGCGACCACTGTAGCCCCGTCCTGGTAAATCCGGGTCAATTCCTCTGTGCGGATAATCGGGTTTTCCGTGTTCTCCATTTTCTGTCGCATCTCCCACTATTCGTAGCGCATGGCCTCGGCCGGGGGCACCTGTGCGGCCTGCCAGGCGGGATAGATGGCAGCCAAGAGACTCACCAGCAACGCCAGGACTAGCGCTGGTACGAGAAGGGCTGGGATGGTGAGCGGAATCTCCCGGTAGACGCTCCAGTAGGCGAGCCCGCCCATTCCCCACCCCAACAACCCCACAGCGATAGCAAGCCCTGCTGCGTCCCAGAGGAAGAGGCGGAAAACATGCCGGTCACGCCAGC
>DAOUVM010000262.1 GCA_030667645.1 Ardenticatenales bacterium
AGCGATGAGGGGTTTGAGGTTGACATCGGCTCCGCCCGCGAGTGGGCCAAAGAGCGCTTTGGCTCTCAAGTGGCGATCCGGCAACTGGGCTTCCCCGATCTAGGAGAGGCAGATCGGCTCGCTGCTCTGCCGGTCCGCTCTGGCGTGATGGCCGAACTCTATCGTTACAATCCCGACAAGGAAAGCGAAACCCGGGTGCTTTATTTTTCAGGGTATGCAGGCTTTGGACGGGATGACGATGCGCTGTGCCGTGCTATTGCCCAAGGGGGCTATACGGTCTATGGCGGCAATCTGATGCGCTACCTGCTCATGGCCGCCCCGCTGACGCTGGAGACACTGTGGGAGGACGGGGCCGAACTGGCAGCGCAGATTGGTCGTCCGCTCTATCTCGTCGCTCGTTCATTTGCGGCCGGACCCGGGTTGGCCATGGCGGTCGGGGTTGAGTCAATCGACGGCGTCATCGTCACCGGTCCGGCCCAGGAAGGGCTTGCCGCTCTGCACCTCTTTTCCGAGGAGAATCCAGCCCGTCTGATGCTGACGCGCCAGATCGGAAAGCTGGCCCCGCGGCCAGCCGTCTTTTTATGGAACAGAGAGGAGGCCGGAAATCTTCTTCCCGGCGGCCTGAGAAGAATCTACGATCAGGGCGAAAAGCCGCATCTGTGGGGGGTTGTCTCCCAGATCACTGCGCCCATCCTGCTGAAATCGCTGGACTGGCTGTTGACGGCAGCGCAGCAAGATGGGACAAGGGAGCGCTAGAATCCGTCACGGCCTGGGAGATTCAGCCCGTTTGGGATGAATTGGGACGCCAGCCAGCGCTGGCACCATGTTACAGGTCTTGTGCCGTGCCAGTTTGGCGGTGCGGAATAGTTCTCAAGCGGGTTCTACGGCTGGTGGGACTGCTCGCATCGGCGGCGAGCCTTGGCCCTGGGCCCAATCATGCGCTCAGTCCCTGCCTTGAGCCGTTTGATGTTGGGGCGCAGTGCGTGAAAGACCGCAGCGGCCGTTATCAGGCCGTACAGGGGATGAATCCAGGAACCTGCGCCAGACGCTGCCACGATCGCCAATCCCACTGGAATGGCAACTGCAATAACCAAAGATATCATAGAGGCATAGCCAGTGAGAAGCATGGTGGCGATGCCGACGCCGATGAGCGCGACTGCGAGGGGGGGGCTGAACGCGGCTGTGACGCCCAGGTTCGGCCCTGTTCCAGCTCCACCCTTCCAGCCCAGAAAGACGGACCAGTTGTGTCCCACCACGGTCAGCGCTCCGGCGAATACTTGGGCCCAAGGCAGCACGGCCGGATTGGCTACCAGTGCCCGCACGATCCAGATCGCGCCTGCTCCTTTGGCCATGTCTCCGATGCCTGTGAGGACTCCGACCCACGGACCGGCGGCGCGCATGGCGTTTGTGCCTCCAGTCCGACCGCTTCCGTTTCGGCGTAGATCTTCCCCCTTGAATAGATAGACCAGCACATATCCGATTGGCAGCGAGCCCATCACATAGCCGATCAGTGCGGCCCCCGCGAGACTCCAAAAGTGGTTCATTCTCTTCCTTTTCGATCTGATACCCTGCAGCTTGCTGCGGGGAAGCCGTTTCTTTCACCTTTTGTTGCCAATAGTTTCACAACAAGAACAACACCTGATCTGTGTGAGAGTTGCGCTGCGAAGAGGATCCTTGATGGCAGCCAAAAAGAAAAGAGTGATCTAGTCAGATCACTCTTGAATGGCTGCTTGATGACGGCAGGACTGTTTATTCCTGGTCTAGGAGAATCCTGGGATGATCTTGGCTGGGAGACGAGCCATCAGGCTGCGTCGTACCCGGGCCCCTCGCTGAAAAAGCGTGCGTTCAACTCAGTGGCGGCCGTGTACTCTTCTGGGACTTCATCGTCGGGGAAGATGGCGTCATAGGGGCATTCGGCCACACAGGCTCCGCAATCAATGCAAGAGTCAGGATCAATCATGTAGGTCGGCCACGCCTCCTCTGGGTTTCCTTCCACAATGCATTCGACCGGGCACACCTCCGCACACAAGCCGTCCCGTTCGCAAAGTGAAACAATCACATAGGTCATTTGCTTCCTCCTAGTCTAAACGAGAATCTCAGTTAGATGACTGATTGCGTAACATCGGTGGCCTCGCTAACTCTCAATCCTTGACCTCCATCGCGGTCGATGTTATGATGAGTGCACGGTGCGGCACCGACGCTACACAACGACATTCTAGTCAAAAAAAACTCTTTGTCAAGAAGCCCAAGACGGTGTCGAAAACAGACAAAGCGCCGCACACTCGGGTTCGGCGCAGATTCTCTCCCTGGGCGGCAAACCAGTTTTTCATGACCGCATGATGAATCTCCCATCGGGGGGAGCGTGCTGGTGACAGGATTCGGGTAGTGTCTGGTGAGAGAGAACCCTGAAAGGAAAAGACCATGCAGGTGCGATGTCAACGATGTGGGTGGAGTTACAACCTTGGCCGCGATTGGTTGGCGGCCGCTGTGGAGGAAGCAGCCGAGAAGGGACTCAAGTATCAGCAGGTTGAATGTGGCAAATGCCGCCATGGGATCAAAGTGCCGGTCAAGCAGCTTCGACGCTTTGCACCGCGACCCACGGATGGCGGGGCTGCGGGCGACGCGGATTGACGGAGGCCGCTCAAGCGATGCCTTGACGAGTTCAGATCGGCGCACTGCCGATCCGGACCATCGTGGTTGACGCGCACTGGCAGTTGTCAGTCAACTGAGGCGCGGAGGGCGGATACAATCACCTCAATACTGGTTGCCAGACCCCGGTGGTTCTCGTCGTGTTCCGGACAAAAGCTGGCGACACCAAGGGCACAGATTCGCCCGCTGGCCGCAACGGCTTGGATTCCCGCCGACACGGTATCCAGGGTCAGCCCGCCAGGCGAAGGGTAGCTGACCGCCGGCATGAAAGCGGGGTCGATAACATCCAAGTCCAAGTGCAAGTAGATCGGGGGCCAGTCAGCCATGGCGCGCCCCAGTTCGTCGGCGCCGGCGATGCCGAGGTCCCGGGCGCTCCACAAGGCTACGTCAGAATTCTCTAGCGCGGAGGCTTCGGCCTCATCAAGATCGCGTGTTCCAGCCAGGACTATGTGCCATTCAGGAATCGCCTGTTTCACCCCGATTTCCTTCATCAGCGCCAATTCGCCCCGCCCGGCAAGCATGGCCAATGGCATCCCCACCAGCAGCCCACTGGGCGAGGTCTCTGGCGTGTTAAAGTCCCCGTGTGCGTCGAACCAGACTATGCCCGGACTCGTGCCGGTCTGTTGTACGCCTGCCACTGTGCCCAGGGCGGTGAGGAGGCAATCTCCGCCCAATACCAGCGGTATGGCACCAGCGGCGCAGACTGTGCGAACCGTATCGCTCAGTTGCCGGCCGAGAGCCACCAATTGCTCTTGCGTGGTCGCCTCTGCCTCCGAGAGCGGTGGCAAGCTGACCCACACGGACCCAGCGACATATGGGGCAAGTCGCTCGGATAGGCCGGCCGCTTGCCACGCCGCCGGGGCTTTGCTCACTCTTAACCCAGGCTGATTCAAAGCGTACGGCACGCCAACAATGACCAGGTGCATGGAAAGAATCCCTGTGCGTCTTGGATGCTTGTGGATCAGGCAGGGCAGCTAATAGCGGAGTAACGCGCCGATGCCGCCAGCAGCGTCCAGCCGATCACACTGTTCAATGAAGGCCACCTCTCCGCCTTGTTCCATAACCCTTCGGACCGCCAACTCCACGGCGTCGGGGATCTCTGAAATTACCCCACCGCAGAACGGGCAGGCGCTCAAGCTCTGCCCGGTGATATAGGCGCAACTCTTACAACGGTACCCGGTCGCCACAAAGTCGTCGCTGACGATCAAGGTTTGGACTCGCCCCTCGGATACCGATCCCAACGTATCGTCCAGCCGAATGACGCCGTTGCTTCCCTTGGCAGCGGCGGTGATGACTGTCTCGACCAACTCTGCTTCCCGTGTTAGATTGGCCTGCTGGACGATCTCCAGGGAGCGCTCCAACACGTCGCTGTCTTGAGCATTCATATCTATCGAAAAGGCGCCCACAATCGAATCCTGGAGATGTCTGGGGAGCAGATCGCGGAGTTGAGCTACCGTCTCATCGGTACCGGCAATAAGCAGGTGTTTGAGTTTCCTCTGCTCGAAGAAGGTCACGGTCGCCTCGGCTGCATCGCGCAAGTTCTGGGACGCCAGTTCGCGCTCGCGCTGTGAGCCTCCCCTTCCTCCGCTGCGGCTCGCGCCGCCCCGCGATGATCCCCCTCCTTTCTTGAGCCGTCTGATTTCCTCGCCCAGGAACCCATCGGTTTCCACTAGTTGCCCCATGTGGAAGTTAAAGAGACGCGCACCCTGGCGGTCTGCGATCACCACAGCAAAGCTCCCGTAGACGTCCAGCAGGTGTACCAGTGGTCGGATAACTGGCCGGCGGCCGATTTCCAGCCGGCTGCGTGTAATCGGCACGGCAAGCGAATACGTCTTCCAGAAATC
>DAOUVM010000243.1 GCA_030667645.1 Ardenticatenales bacterium
CTTTTCGCTGGCAACCTTTACCGTCCTGGGCATCACGCTTCTATGGCATCGTGTGCGGCTAGCAAGGCTGTCAGATGAGATCGCGGAACTACGGATCCGACTGCTTTTGCGCTCCCGGGATTAGACGGGATCCGCCAGAGGCGGCCGGAAAGAATACGCCTCCTGGTAGCGGATTCCTGTATCTGTGGCCGGCTAGGCGGAGCAGGGTAATCGGCTGGGACGGCGAGCCGGAAATCGTGCACTAGTCGTCAATCGCTGTGGATGGCGCGTGCTATCCACGGCCATCGACTTGAGGAGATTGGAATGGAAACCTTGAACTATATGTTTGGTGGCTACCTCGTCATCTGGGCGTTGGCCTTTGTGTTGGTGTTCAGCATGTGGGCGCGCAGCAGGCGATTGGAAGACGAACTGCAGGCCGTGCGGCAACTGGTTGAGGAACTGGACCGAGAAGATACGTGATGGAAGTAGTAGAATCTCCTCCACGGAGATTAGTCCGGCTAAAGATCGCTCTCGTCATAGGGGGAATCGTCCTGCTGCTTCTCCTGGTCGGCGTCCTGATGGGCCGTACCGAGCCTGACGTGGCAAGCGCTTCAGACAGCCTGGCCCAGACCCCATTCCTGGCCCTGGCCGTGCTCTCATTCCTTGCTGGCATCCTTGGTTTTGCCTCTCCCTGCACTCTCCCGCTGCTGCCCGCCTATTTTGCAGTCACGTTCCAGTCTGACCAGAGACGCGTACTGGTCATGACTGTAGCCTTTGTGAGCGGATTGGCGCTCACCTTTGCCCTGTTTGGTGCGTTGGCAGGCGTCGTTGGCCAGACGCTCAGCGCCGTGGGGCTGACCCGTTTTGAGTTGGCTCGAATTGGCGGCGTGGTGATTCTTGCCTTTGGACTGATGAGCTTGCTGGGGAAAGGGTTTACCGGAATCCAGTCCCGCTCCAGGACCGATGCCTCCCTCTGGGGCACTTTTGTCTTTGGCGCTACCTTTGGGCTGGGGTGGACTAGCTGCACCGGTCCGGTACTGGGCGCTATCACTACGCTGGCCATCAACGCCAATCTCGGTGTCATGGGAGGGCAATGGGCTCAGTTGGCCCCGGTCCTTGGCTCCACCCTGTTACTTGTCATTTTCGCGATGGGATTGGGCGTGCCTCTGATTCTTGTGTCCACTCTTTTTCGGCGGGCTGATCGTAATGGCGTCTTCTGGCGCCTCCTGCGGGGCAAGGGGTGGGACGTGACGTTGCTTGGCAGGACGTTCCAGATACACTCCACGACCGCCCTCAGCGGTATCATTTTTGTCGCTTTGGGCATTCTTATGATCTCAGGCCGGTTGACTCTGCTCAATAACCTGGTGCCGGATGACCTGGCTCTCCGAGTCGCCGAGTTCTTTTCCCGGATTGAATATTGGCTCTTCGGGCGGCTAGGCGGCTAGATGCTGCAATCGAGTGGATCAGTGCCCGGTCAACCGCAGCCCCGCCAGCCGGTCAGTGGTGCGGCGCGCACGGTGGCCGTCTCGGCCAACCGCGCCGCCTACTGGATCAGTCGTCATTGGTTGCTCCTGTTCAATCTGGCGGTGGCTCTCTTTATCGCCCTACCTTTCCTGGCGCCGGTGTTGATGCACCATGGCGCAGAGACGCCGGCCCGCATCCTCTACCGCATCTTTTCGCCTCTCTGTCACCAGATGGCGCACCGATCGTGGTTCTTGTTTGGCGAACAGAGCTTCTATCCTCTCCGGGAGACCGGGTTGCCCGACGTCACCTACTTTGAACAGAGTGTCCAGGATGACCCAGCGTTTGCTGGACTCGATCCCGCGGCCGACTTTGGCCAATACAACTGGCAGGGGCGGCGCTTTCTGGGCAACGAACGAATGGGGTACAAGGTTGCCCTTTGTCAGCGTGATGTCGCTACCTACCTGGCGCTGCTCGTGGGAGGGCTTGTTTTTGGCCTGCTGCGCTCTCGCCTGCGGCCGCTCCGCTGGCAGTTCTTTGTCATCTTTGGTGTGCTGCCGATGGTTCTCGATGGCGGCTATCAACTGCTCACGTATGCGCTCGGGCTGATCGCTGGTGATGCAAGCCGCGCCAACCTGCTGGTTGACATCGCTTCCCGGTTGTCGATGCTCTTTCCAGTTCACGAAACCACTCCGCTTATGCGCACCCTAACCGGAGCGCTGTTTGGCCTCGGTCTGGCCTGGATGACCTACCCACACATCCAGCAGGGGATGGAGGAAACAGAGGTGGACCTGAGGGAGAACCTCGTGCGGGGAAAGGTGATCCAAAGACCGTGATCAGGCGAGATATCAACGGCCTCCGCTACTATCAGTTCGCGAGCCTGTCGTCCGAATCTGTTCGCCATGGTGTATTCAGCCGCCTGGGCGGAGTGAGCCGCGGACCGTTTGCCTCCCTCAATCTGAGTGCGAGTGTGCCCGATGACGTTCATGCAGTCACTGAGAACCGCCGTCGGTTCTATGCCGCGCTGGGAGTGGATCCAAACCGGGCAATCCGCGCCGTCCAGGTGCATGGCGCACGCGTCGCGGCCGTCAATGCAGACGATCTTGCCGTCGTGCAGCCGGCAACAGATGGGTTGTTGACCGCAACACCGGGACTGCCGCTTGTGATGGCCTTTGCCGATTGCACTCCGGTCCTCCTGTACGATCCGGTCCGGCGCGCTGTCGGAATGGTTCACGCTGGGTGGCGCGGAACCCTGGCAGGCGTTTGCCAGGCGGCCGTTGACGGCATGGTGGCGGCCTTTGGCTGTGATCGGGCCGATATCCGGGCCAGTCTCGGGCCTGCAATTGGTCCCTGTTGTTACGAGGTCGGTCCGGACGTTGTGGACTCGGTAGCCAGGGTCTTTTCGTCAGCAGATGGTCTGTTGCGATCGCCCGACAAAGATCGCTCATTCTTTGACCTGTGGGCGGCCAATGAACTCGCCCTCCGTCAGGCAGGCGTCTCCCAGATCGAGCGGGCCGGCATCTGCACTGCCTGCCGCGTGGACGAGTTTTTCTCCCACCGCGCCGAACGCGGCCGCACCGGCCGGTTTGGGGTGATTATCATGCTTGAATCCTGCGGAGCAGATTGACCGTTTGCCAACATGATAGACCTTCACTCCAATTTAAACACAGTGCTTGAGCGGATGACAGCGGCCGCGGATCGGTCCGGCCGGGATGTGAACGAGGTCACGCTTGTTGTTGTGACCAAGACTCGTTCTGCTGAAACAGTGCTGGATGCACTGCAGGCTGGTGTGCAGCACCTGGGGGAGAATCGAATAGAAGAGCTGGAACCCAAGCGGGATTGCGTGTCTGCGCAATTGCCACCCGGGGCGCCCACTCCCACCTGGCACATGGTAGGGCATGTACAGGGCCGCAAGGCGGGTCGCGCTGTCGCTGCCGCCGATATGATCCATTCGCTTGACTCGTTGCGGCTGGCCCGGAGGTTGGAGCATTGTGCGGCCCAAGCCGGACGGAATCTGCCGGTTCTGCTAGAGGTCAACATCTCTGGCGAGGCCAGCAAGAATGGCTTGCCCGCTGACCGGTGGCAATCTGACGCTGAGCAGTGGGGCGCACTGCGGGAGCTGGTGGCGGCTACAGTGGCTCTTCCCCATCTCCGCTTGCAGGGACTCATGACGATGGCTCCGTGGGTCTCTGATACAGATCTGATCCGATCAGTATTCCGGTCCGCTCGTCGGCTGATGGAAAGACTGGCGGCCCAGTTCCCGTCCGTGGCCTGGCAGCATCTGTCGATGGGAATGACGGACGATTTCGAGATTGCCATTGAGGAAGGGGCGACCCTTGTCCGGGTCGGGCGCGCCATTTTTGGCCCCCGGCGAGTGGTGTGAGGAAAGGTGGAAAATGGAACCGTTGGTTTTTCTGATAGACACGCTGGTCAACCTCTATCTTATTGTTCTATTGGCGCGCGTTCTGCTGCCTCTGCTTGGCCTTAGTCCGCACCATCCGATTGTGCAGTGGTCTCTGCGATTGACAGAGCCCGTACTGAGCCCCATTCGCTCGGTGCTGCCCCGCGTGGGGATGCTCGACTTTAGCCCCTTGGTGGCAATGATCCTGCTCAATGTGCTGCAGTCTATTCTGGTGGCGCTGATAAGGAGTTGAGGCAAGCGCACCGGCTCTGGCAGGGGAAATCGAGCGGGGGTCTCTGTGGCTCCGGATCTACGTGCTCTGGTATTTCTGCGAATTGGGCGGATAAGAGATGTCGTGGGGCGCACCAGCGCCGCTTCGCATAGGCCGCCCTCGGGGCGGCTTACTTGACGTGTAGGATTCGTCCGCAGGTGCCGCAGAGAGCCAATCCATCGCCGCGTGCCTCTATGACTCTTGCGGCGGACACACCCGTCATGCACCCCTGGCACTCTGGCCCATTCAAGAGAGCGATTGGCCGTCCCTTTTTGCGTTGGCGCAGGTGCTCGTATTTGGCCAGGTCGGCCGCCGGTGGGGTGGCCATCTGTTGCTGGCGAAGGTCTGCCAAGTCGCCGAGTTTCACTTCCAGTGATTCCTTTTCGGACTGCAGTTTTGCCTGACTGGCCCGCCACTCGCTCTCAATGGCGGCCAAACTCTCGACTGCCTGCTCCTGTTCCTCTTGGCTTTCCTCGGCCATCAGCATGGTCTCGAGCAACTCGTCCTCGACGGCGGCTTGGCGGCGGTTGAGGGACGCCACCTCTTCCTGCAGGTCAGACAACTCCTTGGGGTTTCTGATCTTGCCGCTGTACAGCTTTTGCTCCGAGGCTCGCTTCTTCTGCTCCAGACTGGAGAGGGCGAGCTCTTGGTCGCGCTGTTTGGCGCCCCA
>DAOUVM010000232.1 GCA_030667645.1 Ardenticatenales bacterium
CACGGCCGCGAGTTGATAGCACAATCAGATCGACGGCCTCTGATTCGGCCGTGCGCACTATCGTGCGCACGGGGTAGGAACCGGCAACCATGATCCGTACCGATATGCTCTCATCCTGGACAAGAGCTGCCACATCATTCAGATAGCGCCATAATTGGGTTTCGGCCTCGGCGCGCATCTCTTCCACCTTGTCCGGAGCGGCGCCAAACCGATCGGCCTCGGGCGCCTCAGGCACCGACAGCAGCAGCATCTCCGCCCCATAGGCGGCTGCCAGCGCCCTCGCATACGGCAAGACGCGTGCGGAAGAGTGGGAGCCATCCAGGTTCACTAGCAGCCTGTTGATGCGGGGGGCTCGGCTATTTTGTCCAGGACTCGGCCGGACCAGGATGATTGGCTGGTCAAGCGCGCCTACCAGCTTTTGGGCTACTCCACCGCTCAGCCAGTGCCTAACGCCCGAGCCTCCTCGAGTGCTGGTGACAACCAGGTCTGCGTCCGTCTCTTTTACAAGAGCGCGAGTTGTCTCCACCACGGATCCTTGGCCGATGATATACTCCGCCTGTAGCCCTCCCCCATTCAAGCGGCTGATTATCCGGCTCAGGTAGGCTTTGTTTTCCGATAGCGCCGAGATGAGAGTGAGGCGAGCGTGGCACTGCCGGCAAATCGACGCGGCCAGCGGAAGCGCCAGTTCTGCAAATCGGGAGCCATCGAGCGGGACCAAGAGGTGCGCCGGACCGATCGGCTCGCGCTGCAACTGGGCGGCCAGCTCCGGCGCTGGCTGCCAGCTCGCCGGCACCTCCCGCGCGACCACCGGGGCACGAGCTGATTCGCTGGAAACCTGGCGTAGTGCCTGCCCCAGTCCGAATCCGCCCAGCATCGCTCCGTGGATCTCGCCTATCATCTCCTTCTCTGGACTCGGATCACCCAGCGTCCGGCGAAAATAGCCAAAGATGGCATAGAGGACAGGGATGAGCGCGAAATACACCCACGCGCCCTCGAGAAGACGCTCTTCGAAGATGAGAATCGTTGCGCCTGTGGTCAGCACTGCAGCGATTGCGGCGCCCGCAGCGAGAGCAAGCTGAGCTATTGAGAACTCGCTCCTTATTTGCCGCAGCAGCCTCTTGGTGGACGCCCAGCCCGTCATACTCAACAGGAGAAAGACCCCGGCCGCATAGATGGCCAGGTAGGTTCCCTCATCGGTACCAAAGCACAGGAAACAGAGACAAACCAACCCCACCTCAATCCAGACCGGTTTGTCAGCTACCTCAAATCGATTCCGCTGACCGAGAGATGGGGGTACATAGTGCCGATCTCGAAGCCCCAGCGCCAGGTTCTGCAGTCCCTGAGCGCTGGCGGCACACGCGGACATGAGCACCGCGATGCCAACCAGGGTGCCCAGGTAGGGAAATGGAGCCGGCAGCAGCGCATCCATCGTCTGGGTAAAGACGGAAACGTGCTCGTTAGTCGGATCGGACAACTGAAAGATGGCCGGACCGACGATGAGCATCGTGACCGAGGCAGTACCCATGATGATGAGCAAGCTCCCAAACGCCTTTTTGCTCTTCTCCTGCGGCGAACCATCGTACGCAGCCACAAGATTGGCAAAGACCTCGATGCCGGTCATCACCGCAAGAATGCGGGTATAGCCACCAATTGTGAAGCGCAGATTCTCGGGGGCAAAGGCGCGGAGATCAAAGTCAGGAAGGTGAAAGCCGAGTTTCCAGATGGTGGTGAACACCATGCCCCAGAGCAGCAGTAGCACTCCGGCCGTGGCAGGGCCAAACGCTCGTGCGGCGACCTTCGGGCCGCGATTGACCACCCAACCGATCAGTAGGCTCAGTCCTATCGCTACAAAGACGCGATACTGGATTCCGAGGATGGTTGAGTTCAGGTTTGGGATGCGGTCGGCGACAAAGGTTACTAGGGCCGCCATGCTCACCAGGAATGTAAGCGTATACTCGATGAACACTACGCTGGCATCGATTTTGGCCGCCCAGCGGCCGAACTCCTCTTCGCTCAGACCGCTGCCGCCGCTCCCATCGGTGACCCACCTCATCACCAGTCGGTACATGGCGGAAACCATGGCGATGGTAAGGACAGCCAGCCATACGGCAGCGCCAAAAGTGATGCTCGCTATCCCGCCGGCCACAACCAACTTGAGAAAGGGGCCAAATACATAGAGCGGCGATGTGGCGGGATCGCCACCCCCAGCCAAAGCTCCCTCCAGGGAGTTGGACAATTTGTGGGTTGTTGATCCGTGAGCCAACTCGATATATATCCTGTCCGATCATGCAATAGAGAACAACTCACATTTATACAGCAGAACCAAAGCCAGCGCCAGAAAGTGGAGCCGAGTGATCCGAAAAACAGACCTCCCCCAGTTCCCTCGGCACTTTCGGGCTGCGAGAGGGAGATCGCTTCGGTGGGATCGGGAGGCTTGACCGCCCATTGAATCGGAGCCCTTAATCTGTTATACTGCGCTCCGCTCGATGGGTCCTTTATCTAGAATGGTCGGATGAGAAAAGAGAACGATGTCACGCTAGCCCGCACTCTGGGCGGTTTCGACGCGACGATGCTCGGCGTAGGAGCGATGATCGGCGCCGGGATCTTTGTGCTCACGGGCCTGGCTGCCGGTGAGGCAGGCCCGGCCGCGCTGTTGGCCTTTGCCCTCAATGGCCTGGTCACTCTGATCACCGCCTTTGCCTACGCCGAATTGGCATCCACCATTCCAGAGGCAGGAGGCGGCTATGCCTTTGTCAAGCGAGCATTCCCCGGTCTTGTTGGGTTCATTTCCGGCTGGATGTTGTGGTTTGCCTACACGGTAGCCTGCGCTCTGTACGCTGTCGGCTTTGGTGGCTACTTGATGGAGTTGCTGCACAGTTACTTTCCGGTCGTTTCAGGCGCATTCGTCGGATTGGTTGGGCGTGGTGGGGCGATCGCACTGGCCACCTTGGCCATCAGCAGCGTTTTTGTCTCACTCAACGTGGCGGGCGCTAACGTTACCGGCCGAACAGAGAACGTGATCACCATGGCCAAGATCCTGGTGCTCGGCCTGTTCATCGCCTTTGGGTTGGCCGCTATCGGCCGCCAGCCGGAGTTGTTGAGAGGCAATTTCTCTCCCTTTCTCCCCAGGGGAATGGGTGGAGTGGTGGTGGCGATGGGTCTCACCTTCATCGCCTTTGAGGGGTACGACCTGATCGCCACGGTCAGCGAAGAGATCAAGGACCCCACTCGAAACATCCCAAGGGCCACCTTTGCCTCGCTGGCCATAGCAGTGACCATCTACCTGCTAATCCTGTTGGTCAGCATCGGTGCGGTTGACGTGACCGCGTTTACTGACATCTATGGCCGGCAGCCTTCCGAGTTGAGCGTGCCCGACGCACGCATCCTGGATCCTTTGGACCCCTCTATCAACACAGTATGGGAAGTGCTGGGGCTCTACAAAGAGACTGGCATCGTGCGCGCAGCCGAGAATTTTATGCCGGCGGTGGGGGTGCTTCTCATTGTGTTTGGCGGGCTGTTGTCTACCATGTCTGCCTTGAACGCAACAGTGCTTGCGTCGTCGCGAGTAGCATTCTCAATGGGGCGCGAGCGCATGCTGCCGGCCGTGCTGGCAACCATCCATCCTATCCGTCGTACACCCCATGTGGCGGTTCTGGTGACCGGCGCCGTTCTGGTAGTCATAGCGACAGCTTTGCCGGTCGAGGTGGTGGGCTCGGCCGCTAGTCTACTCTTTCTGCTCTGCTTTGCCCTGGTCAACGCTTCGCTCATCCACATCCGGCGGCGCGAGCCAAACCTGGAGCGAGCCTACCGGGTGCCCCTGTTCCCCTGGTTGCCTGCGCTTGGTATTGCTCTCAACCTGGCGCTGGCTGTCTACCAGGCCACCTTTCTGCCCAGCGCCTGGGCTGTCAGCCTGATCTGGATCGGCGCTGGTATCGTGATCTACTTTGCCTACACCCGGGCCGAGACCAGGCCAGAAGAGCTGGCGCCCATCCTCATGGAGGAAATGCTGGAGAAGCGCCGCTATTCGGTTATGGTTCCGGTCAAGAACCACGCCCACGCCCGCCGCCTCGGCTTGCTGGGGAGTGCCATTGCCTGCGATCAGGACGGAGAGGTGCTGGCGCTGCATGTGGTTCGTGTGCCCAGACAACTGTCATTGGCTGAAGGCCGACACTACCTTGCCGAGGGACGCGCCCTGATGGAAACGGTGATCTCTGAAGCCAAGAAGCGAAGCGTGCCAGTACGGACGATGCTGCGGGTCGGCCGGAATGTTGGCCAAGTCATCCAGATGACGGTAAGAGAGCGCAAGGTGGATCTGATGCTGTTGGGATGGCCTGGCTTTTCCTCTGCCGCCGACCTGGCATTCGGTAGCGCAATTGATCTGCTGGCTGCCAATCCCCCATGTGACCTGGCGGTGGTACGTTTTCGAGAGCGCGAATTGCCGGAACGAATCTTGATCTCTACCGTGGGTGGCCCCCATGCATCACTGGCCCTTGCGCTGGCTCAGAGCCAGGCCCGCTGCTTCGAGGCTCACTACGGGCGACCCGCCACCATTACCCTCCTAACCGTTGTCTCTCCCGCGGAAGGCAAGACGGGGCTGGTGCGAGCGCGAGCAGTGCTGGAGAAACTGGTCCGAGAGGAGGACGTGGCAGTCCACATCAAAGTCACATCTCACGCGAACGAGTTTCAGGCCATCATGGACGAGGCACAGCGGCACAGCCTGGTGATGGTCAATGCACCCCGCGAAGGGTTGTTGGAGCAGAGGTTATTCGGCTCCATCCCAGAGCAGCTCGCCCGCGAATGCCCCAAGACGGTGATTATGGTCAAGCGCTACCGACCAGTCAAGTCCTGGCTGGCTCGCTGGCTGAAGCGGAATCCCGAACCCATGCTGGATGACCATCTCGGGTAGCCGTGCAACCGGCGTCTGGCTTTGGGCCGGGAGATCGCG
>DAOUVM010000307.1 GCA_030667645.1 Ardenticatenales bacterium
GAATCGGGTCGGCCAGGCAAGGTTGGGCCAGTCAGCGCTAGTGACAGTGGATAGCTATCCCAGCAGGACTTTTCACGGCCAGGTGACGCGAATCGGAGATGAACCCGAGTTCACTCCGCGCAACGTCGCCACTGCGGAGGAACGCCTGAACACCTTCTACCCCGTCGAAATAAGCCTGCCCAACCCGGAGAGATTGCTCAAACCTGGTATGCCGGCCGATGCAGCCTTTTGAGCGGCCTGGGAGGGCTTGATGCCGGTTCCTAACCGGCTCGAGCGCCAGCCTGCCAAGCTGGCGGCATGTGCCGCTTGTGTTCCGAGGACACGATCATGCTCTGCACCCGGGCCAGCACGGCAGGGTCTACACTGGCGGTCTCTCTCCCCTCAATCGCCGCCAGAGTCGCGTCCAAGACATCGTAGGTGATCCCCATCTCCCCCTCGTCGGTCTGATCTGCCCACAAACCAGCCGTAGGTGGCCGATCGATGATCTGCTGGGGAACACCCAAGACACAGGCAAGTTCCCGCACCTGCCATTTGAACAGGTTGCCCAGCGGCTCCAGGTCCACTCCGCCGTCCCCATACTTTGTAAAATAACCCACCATCAACTCGCTCTTGTTGCCGGTCCCGGCAACAAGATAGTTGCGGGCGTTCGCGAGATAATAGAGCGTGGTCATCCGCAACCGAGGTTTGACGTTGGCTCGCGCCAAGCGGCCAGCCTCGGGCAGAGTCGTCACCAGCGTGTCGCAAGCCGGACCCAGGTCAACAGTGAGCGTTTCGATGGTCAGGGCTTGCGCCACATCCTGTGCGTACCGGGCGTCAACTGGGTCCGAGTGACACGGCATGAGAACCGCCAGCACCGACTCCCCCATCGCCCGCTTGGCCAGGGCGGCGGTACAGGCGGAATCGATTCCACCGCTCAATCCGACGATCAGACCCTTGGCGCCGGCCGCCTCAACCCGTTCACCCAGCCATTCACTGATCTGCTCCGCTGCTCGTTCCATCCGAACCTCTCGGCTAGTTTCCGATTCCCGCCACCACCTGCACGCCATTGAGCATCATGCTGTACAGAAAGATCAGATGGAGTAGGTCGCCATCATGCGGAACGGCGCCGATCTCCCGAGCCACTGCCACCGGCACATCGTATGTCTGTACGCAATCCACCGGCAACACCACCCGGACATTGGCGGATTGCAGCGCATTTGCCCGCATGCGCAGGTGCATGGCAAGTTGGTGGGTGCAAAGGTCGGTGCAATCACCAACGACGACAAAGGTATCCACGCAAGGGCGCGCCTCCAGCCATGCGCAGAGCTCGGTACCGATGAAGGAGCTGATCGAATTCTTCTCCATGACCACAAACTGATCAAAGAATGGCAGTTCAACAAACTCGGGTACCGTTTGAGCCTCCCTGGTCCCAGCCACGCAATGGGGTGGGAAACTCGCAAACTCGACGGCATCGGGTGAGTGGTGATCCTCCAGCAGAACAAAGCCTCGCACCCCGCGTTCAAATGCCGCCTCAAATAACTTGACAATGGGCTTGACAATGCTCCCCACGCGTTCGCTCGCCAGCGGACCCTGACGGCAAAAGCCGCAGGTCACATCTACCGACAGAACCGCCGCCCGCTCGGGATCCCCGACCACGCTGTCCAGTGGAACACGCTCCAGATTGTTGTGCCACTCGACAGCCCATTCTAGGAAATGACGACCGTTTGATATCAACTCCTCAGCTCGCATATCAGCACCTCGAGAAGCGTGTCCATCACACCAGCGGTCACTGGGCGAATCGACCGGCAATTAGTGTACAATTCACACCAAGTATAGGCAGGAAAGTGCGACTGTCAAGAGAGAAACGGAGAGTATCGAACGACAGACACGACACCGTTCCCTCTACACGCCCGCGCGGCAAGAGGGAAACCAATGGACCGGCCTCAGGGGAAGAGTCGGCGAGCCCTGGTCTCTGCAACCGCATCTTGGCGGTAACGGTAGAGTTCAGCCGGCCGACCAGCGGTCTGTCGGTACCGACCGGTGGGCTGCACTACATTTGCCCGAGCCAGCTTTCTGCGAAAGTTGCCTTTGTCCAGCATCTCGCCCAGGATGATCTCGTAAGCAGTCTGCAACTCTGGTAAGGTAAACTCTGTCGGAAGGAGTTGAAACCCGATGGCCGTGTACTCTAATTTGTGGCGCAATCGGGTGAGCGCGTAACCCAGAATCTGGTCGTGGTCAAAGGCCAGACTGGGCGGCCGGGCATACATGGACCACCAGCGGGCCTCGGCCGCATCGCTGCCGGCACGCGGGTCGATCTGATCGGCGGAGGTGATCGCCAGATAGGCAACCGTTATGACCCGGGTGCGCGGGTCGCGGCCGGGATCACCAAAGGTGTAGAGTTGTTCCAGGTAGACATCGGTCACGCCAGTCTCTTCCCCCAACTCGCGCAGCGCAGCTTCCTGCAGGGACTCGTCCTGCTCTACAAATCCGCCAGGGATCGCCCAGAATCCATCATAAGGCCAGTGGGCACGCTTGACAAGCAACACCTGCAAATCCTGCTCCCGCAGGGTAAGAATCACGACGTCCGCGGTTACCGAGGGTCGCTCGTATTTCGAGGCGTCATAGTTCTCGGCAGTTTCCAGCATGCACCTTCCCGAATAGTGCAGCAATTGCACCAGGGATTCTAGTCGCGAATGCACTGATCAGCAAATCAACAGCCCATAGAAAACGCCCGTCAGGCGCATGTCTGACGGGCGTAACCGTCCATGTGCTGCGGTGTCAAATCCTGGCTATGATTCGATCAGATAGTCCCAGGTCAACTCGACCGCAGGACGGAGCGTCGCTGCGACAGAGCAATACTTGGTCTCGGAAAGCTCGATCGCCTGCTTTACTGCCTTTTCGCTCACATCGCCGCGCAGACGAAACATCGTATGAATCCGGCGAAAGGCCCAGGGAGCGTCAGATTCCTGCTCTCCCCGCACTTCTACCGCTAGCGATTCCAGATTTTGCCGTTTCTTGCGCAGAATCTCCACAATGTCGTAGGCAGAGCATCCCGCCAGTGCGACCAGCAAGAGATCAGACGGTTTCATTCCGACGCCATCCGCCGGAGACGATAGCACCACCGAGTGACCGGTGCTATCGATAGCCACAAATTGCTTCTCCTCCAACCACTTGACAATGACCGACATACCTACTCCTCAGCCAGGGCCGGCTCGTTCTCGATCCGGAATCGGGAAA
>DAOUVM010000174.1 GCA_030667645.1 Ardenticatenales bacterium
GGGCAGGCTTGCGATGTTGAGCCAGGTGTTATAGGCATCTCTCTGGAGCAGCTACAGGCGTTGGACAACGTGGTGGCGGTCGCGGGCGGCCGGGACAAAACCCCGGCTATTCTGGGCGCCCTGCTGGGCGGGTATGTCACCGCATTGGTCACGGACGCTGTTACAGCGAGGGCGGTGTTGGAGAGACACAAGGCAGATGAATAGACGCGGTGAAGAGCAGACGCGTGCGCTCAAGGCGCATGGTTGCCTGGCAGGTCTAGCGCTGGGAGATGCGTTGGGGATGCCGACTGAATTCATGACGCCGGAGCAGATTGCGGCCGAGTATGGACGAGTTGAGGGGCTGGTGGCATCGCCGACCTGGCATCCACACACGGCTCTGCCCGCCGGGTCGATCACCGATGACACGGGGCAGGCGCTGGCACTGGTGCAGGTCTACCTGCGTGACGGTCGAATGACGGCCGCGGCCGCCGGTCAGGCGCTGCTAGAATGGGCGGACGCCACTCGGGAGCATCTGGACCTGATTCTGGGCCCAAGTACACGTCAGGCGTTGGATGAGTTGCGGTCCGGGGCCGATCCCCGGCACAGCGGCCGGGCGGGAAAGACCAACGGCGGGGCGATGCGTGTTGCCCCGGTCGGTGTTGTCCGGGCAGGCGACCTGGACGCTGCAGTCGCCGATACGGTGGAGGCTTGTCTCCCCACCCACGGGACCACCTTGGCCATTTCCGGGGCAGCGGCTGTTGCCGGTGCTGTAGCGGAAGCGATGCGCGAGACATCCAGCCTGGATGATGTGCTGGATGCGGGGATGGAAGGAGCTGTTCGCGGGCGGGAACATGGCGCCTGGGTGTGGACGCCGCCGCTGGAGATGCGCATCAGGCTGGCGATGCAGCAGGTGCGGGCGGCCGAAAACGAGGCGCAGGCTCTGCGGGCGTTATATGATGTGGTCGGAGTGGACATGTTGGTCACCGAGACCATTCCTACTTCCTTTGGGCTGATTGTCCTGGCAGAGGGAGATCCAATGCTGGCCGCATGCTACGCGGCCAACCTGGGGGGTGATACCGACACGATCGGCGCGATCGCCGCTGCAGTTTGCGGCGCCTGGCAAGGAGTTGGGGCTATCGATCAGACGATGCTGGGCGAGATCGAGCGCGTCAATGGGCTTGATCTGGAGACCCTCGCCCGGGATCTGGCAGCGGTGGGCGAGGGGTTGCGATGAGCAGGCCACAGGTTGGCTTTAGCATGCACCCGCGTTGGATAGCTGGCAGCACCCTGGCCGGCTTTCTGGGGCCGTTGCGGACGGCCGGGCTGGAGGCCCTGGAATTTGGATTGGATGCCAACGATGCTGACTGGCCACATTTTGAGCCAATGATGTATGATTGCCGGCTGCTGGGCCTTGACCTCTGCTTCCACGCCCCCTACAAGCCACCCTATACCATTGCCGGTTTCGCCGGTCATGAGAGAGCAAGCATCGAGGGCGACTATGCCGCCATGCTTGATGTCGCTGGTCGCTTTGGCGATACGACGGTGGTCATCCACGGGGCACAGTCCGCTACCCGGCCGCAGCAGGAGCTTGTTGCCGACACAGTCGCCTTTCTCCGCTGGGCGCTGGACCGCTATCCCTCGTTGACGCTGGCGTTGGAGAACTTGGTGTTCGACCCCGACAAGGTCAAGATTGGCGCTGATCGGACTGATGTGCTGCGCATAGTGGA
This sequence comes from Ardenticatenales bacterium, assembly GCA_030667645.1. Classification (GTDB taxonomy): domain Bacteria; phylum Chloroflexota; class Anaerolineae; order Promineifilales; family UBA4811; genus GLR113. Next base: position 1,707 of record DAOUVM010000174.1, read on the forward strand.
GGAGATCAATGACTCGCGTGTAGGTATCTGCTGGGACCTGGGCCATGACGTAATGAACGGCTGTCACGATCTGCCGAACCAAGCGTGGCTTCAGCACATCTGCCACGCGCACCTGCACGACGTCAGCGAACACGGCGTTGATCACTATCCGTTCAACTATGGGCGCGTCCCCATCAGATCCTGGCTGCCCGCGCTGGCAAGGGCCGGTTTTTCCGGCATCGCCTCTCTGGAACTCAAAGGCGGACAACTTGCCTCATTGGAATTGGAACAGATTATGGAGATGCTGGTAGACAGTACCAGCAAGGCCCATCGCTTGCTCACGACCTCAACTTGAGGTCGGATGCATTGAGAGACCATCACCGTTCAAGGAGGCGTCGGATGATGATCAGAGAACAACTACTCAGGAGCCGTTGGTGGCATCGCTGGGGAGAGGAAACATTCTCTGCGTATCTCTACCTGCTGCCCAGCCTGTTGGTCTTTGGCGCTTTTGTCTTTTTCCCTCTCATCTTTTCTTTTTACGCCAGCCTGACCCGTTGGAACTTGCCCTACAAACCCAGCTTTACCGGCCTGGAGAACTATCGTTACCTGTTCACCGACGAGATTGGCTCGCGTGACTTTTTTTTGGCCATACGCAATAGTTTCTACTATGCCCTGGGGGTCCCGCTCAACATGGTCATCTCGCTGCTCGTGGCCCTCTTTCTCAACCAGCGCCTACGAGGGGTGGGGATATTTCGCACAGCCTTTTTTCTGCCCACCATCACTTCCACCGTCGCCATCTCGGTGGTCTGGATGTGGATCTACCATCCGGCCGATTATGGCTTGGCCAACACCATCTTGCTAGAGTTGGGATTGTCGCCCTTGCGCTGGCTACGTGACCCTGCCTTGGCAATGCCGGGACTCATTGTGATGGGTATCTGGCATGGTATGGGATACAACATTATCATATTCTTGGCCGGTCTGCAGAACATTCCGCATCATCTGTACGAAGCGGCCGAAATCGATGGGGCCGGCATCTGGGCGCAGTTTCGCAAAGTAACCTGGCCGCTGCTGGGGCCAACGACCTTTTACATCGTCGTCATTGGGGTAATCAACTCGCTCAAAGCGTTTGCCCAGATGGACGTGATGACTCAAGGGGGGCCGCTGGGGGCGACCACGACGATCACCTACTTTCTCTACCAGGAGGCCTTTGAGCGCTTTACGATGGGGCGCGCGTCGGCCGTGGCCTGCGTGCTGTTTGCCCTGCTGTTGTTGTTGACGGTGATTCAGTTCAAGGTCGCGGGCTCTCGGGTGCACTATGAATAAGAGGGGAGGGTGAGAGTGATGGCCAGCCAAGCAGGTGCAGTTGCCCGAACCAATCTCTGGCAGTCCAAGCGGGCGAGAAAGATCGCCTTTGCTGCCTTTTGGTACGTTCTCCTGGGCATCACGGCCGTGATGGTGATGATGCCCTATCTTTGGATGGTATCGAGTTCGCTCAAGGACACGGGAGAACTCTTTACCTATCCGCCCACCTGGATGCCACAAGTGCTACGATTTCAGAATTACGTGGATGCCTGGAACGCGGCTCCATTCGGGCGCTACTTTTTCAACAGCGTGGTCGTTGCTGCGGCCGTGACGGTGGGGCAGCTCGTCACCTGCTCACTGGCCGCCTTTGCTTTTGCCCGCATGAATTTCAAGGGCAAGAATCTGATGTTCACCATCTTTATCAGCACGACGATGATATCTACTCAGGTGACCGTCGTGCCTTCCTACCTGGTGCTCAAGGAACTCCAGTGGCTGGACAAGTATCAGGGGCTGATCGTTCCGTTTTTGGCCAACGCCTTTGGTGTCTTTATGCTTCGGCAATACTTTATGACCATCCCGCGTGACCTGGAGGATGCGGCCCGACTGGATGGATGCGGCCGGATGCGCTTTCTCTGGACGGTCGTGCTCCCGCTCTCGCGACCGGTGCTGGCTGCCCAGGCACTGTTTGCCTTTATGGGCAACTGGAACTCTTATCTGTGGCCCCTCGTCGTCACCACCAGCGAGCGCATGCGCACCTTGCAGATCGGGCTGCGTTATTTTGTCAGCCAGGAAGGTGGCACCCAGTGGGGCCTTTTTATGGCAGCGACCGTCTTTGTTTCGTTGCCGGTGGTGATCTTTTATTTTGTGATCCAGAGGTCGTTTGTGGAGGGCATTGCGTCTACTGGACTAAAGGGTGTCTGAAATGCACACCAGCGAGTTGAGAATGGGGCGCATGGGCCCGTGGGAGAAGAATGTATGCTTCCACACTCGTCGCTGTGTACCACATTGGATAGGAGGTGAACAAAGAGCAACAGGAGTGAATAGTGGCAACCGGGGAGTCAAAAGCACCTGTTAAGGAATAACTTTCCGTTTTCAATGGTGATTCACGGGTAGAGCGGTCACAAAACCGCAAGTTGTTTTTTTATCAAGTACAAAGAGAGACACTGAAGGAGGAGGTTATGATTGAATGCAAAAAAGTGCTTCCAGTGCTCATAGCCGGCCTGCTGCTCCTGACCGCCTGTGGCGGCCAAGAGGCCACACTGACGCCGGCCGCTGAGACAGTCGTGGGTGAGACGGCGGCCGCCGAGACGCCGGGGAGTGAGACGCCGGTCAGCGAGACAATCAGCGAGCGGACTTTCGAGTTGGAGTTCTGGTACGCGCTCGCCGGTAGCTCCGGGCAGGCGATTGAGGCCCTGGTGGAGCAGTTCAACACGTCTCACCCCAATATCCAGGTCACTGCCACCTACCAGGGCAGCTATGCTCAGGTGATGGGCAAGGTATGGAACGCCATCTATGCCGAGCAGACTATGCCCCACGTAACCCAGTTGGGTGGAGCACCTCTGCTCGGGGAGACCGGTTCCATCGTCCCCATCACCGAGTTCACCGACGGTCCCAACGGCATCGACCGTTCGCTTATCCACGACGCGTTTTGGGACTATAACACGACCGCGGGGCAGATCTGGAGTATGCCCTTTAACAACAGCGTGCCGGTACTCTACTATAACCGGGACCTCTTTGTAGCGGCCGGGCTCGATCCCGATAGACCGCCCACGACGTGGGACGAGGTCATCGAATACGGCCAAAAGCTAACCCAGGACACCGACGGCAACGGCCAGATCGATCAGTGGGGTTACAACACTCACTCGGACACGCATTGGTATCTGAGCGCGATGTTCCTGGGGAACGGAGCTCAGATTGTCAACGAGGAGCAGACCGAGGTGTTGTACAACAGTCCCAAAGGGGTGGAGATGCTGCAACTGTGGGATGACTTTGTGAACGAGTACCAGATCATGCCGCCGGTGCAGCACCGGGAGGCCAGGGGCGACTTTATGGCCGGCAAGTCAGGCATGCTGCTGCGCTCCAGCTCCGGCATTCCCAGCACGGCCGAGGAAGTCGCTTTCGACCTTGGCGTGGGGATGGTGCCCGCCGTTGCCGGCCGCGATCCGGTTGCCCCGGTGGGCGGCGCCAGCCTGGTCATATTCAAGAACGATGACCAGGCTGTCCTTGATGCCACCTGGGAGTTTGTCAAGTTCATGACCAGCCCCGAGTCGTCGCTCTACCTGTCCACCCACAGTGGGTATGTCTCCACCTACAAGGAAGCACTCGAGTGGCCAGATATGCAGACATACCTGGAAGAGCATCCACTGCAGCGAGTATCTAACGAGGCACTCGAGTACTCTCACGCGATCCCCATCTTTTCGGCTCTGGGCACCAGTGACGGCGCTTTGCGAAGGGCTGTTGAATCCGTGGAACTCCAGGCCGCCTCCCCGCAGGAGGCGCTGGATGAAGCCAAGATAGTTGTAGATAAGAACATTGCTGAACAACATTAGCAAGAAGGAGAAAGGAAAAATGCGCAAGAATCTAGTTGTATCCATTCTGTTGGTCATGGTTATGGTCATGGTTGTGGTGGCGTGCGGCCCCGAGGCTACGCCAACGCCAGAGCCGCCGGAGCCAACCGCGGTACCTGCCACCGCTACGCCTGTGCCGCCTACCGCGACACCCGTGCCGCCTACCGCGGTTCCCGAACCCGAGGGTCTGTCTGTTCCCAGTGGCGACGTGATCCTGACCGTCAGCGGCGACATTGATACCCCGAATGTGGGTGACGAATGTGTGTTCGACGCCGACCTCTTTGACCAATATGCCATCACACAAGATCTGGA
>DAOUVM010000021.1 GCA_030667645.1 Ardenticatenales bacterium
AGTGGTAAAGACCCCACCAAGGTGGACCGCTCGGCGACCTATATGGCCCGCTACATCGCCAAGAACATCGTGGCGGCCGGCCTCGCTGACCGCATTGAACTGCAGGTCAGCTATGCAATCGGTGTAGCCCGGCCGCTTTCGTTGGCGGTGGAGACATTTGGAACCGGCCGCATTTCAGATACAGAGATGGAAACCCTGATCAACCAACACTTTGATCTGCGCCCGGCGGCGATCATCCAGACACTAGATCTCCGCCGGCCGATCTATACCGCCTTGGCCGCCTACGGGCATTTCGGCCGCGAGGACGTTGACGCTCCCTGGGAACGGACTGACAAAGCGGCCGCGCTCCGAGTTGCAGGCGGGCTAGAACAGGCATGACCATCAAATTCGGCACCGACGGTTGGCGCGCAGTTATCAGCGATACCTTCACCTTCAATAATCTCCGCTTGGTGGCCCAAGCCATTGCGGACATGGTGCTGGAAGGGCACCTGAACGGGGAGCCCCAGGTGGTCATCGGGTACGATACTCGCTTTCTTTCTGACCGCTATGCGGCCGATGTTGCCCGTGTAATGGCAGCCAACGGAATCACATCTTGGCTGACTCGGGCAGACACTCCAACTCCGTCCATCTCTTTCTCTGTTGTTCACAAGCAGGCGGATGCAGGTATCGTTATCACCGCCAGCCACAATGCTCCCCGATACAATGGCATCAAGCTGAAATCTGCCTACGGGGGTTCGGCTTCACCAGAGCAGGGGCGCCAGGTGGAAAGCTTCCTGGAGAGAAACCAGGAGAGAATGCACGGGCCAAACTTGATTGATTTCGACGCGGCCCTGCGCCAAGACCTCATCCGAAAGTTCGATCCCGCCTGGGCCTACTATGAGCACCTGGGAACCATGGTGGATCTGGACGTGATCTCCAAGAGCGAGTTGAGGGTGGTGGCGGACCCCATGTATGGCTCGGGAAGGGGTGCCCTCAATGAAATCCTGTCCCGCTCCCGCTGTCACGTTCATGAAATTCGGGGCGAGATGAACCCCGGTTTTGGGGGGATTCACCCCGAGCCCATCGCCCGCTATCTCGTTGCTCTCTCAGCCGCGATCCAGAATGGATTGGGATCCGTGGGCATTGCAACCGACGGTGACGCCGACCGGGTAGGGGCAGTGGATGACCGGGGTCAGTTTGTCGATCCCCATCGCATCTTTGCTCTGGTCCTGCGATACTTGCTGGAGAAGAGAGAGTGGCGTGGCGCCGTGGTACGGACTGTATCCACCACTCGGATGATCGACCGGCTGGCAGAGCGCTATGACCTTGCGCTACATGAAACACCGGTTGGATTTAACCACATCGCCAACTACATGATCAACGGTGACGTGCTGATGGGAGGCGAGGAATCGGGTGGGATGAGCATCCGGGGGCACATTCCGGAAGGCGATGGAGTGCTGATGGGGCTGCTACTGCTGGAAGTGCTCGCAGATTCGGGAGCAACCCTTTCCGAATTGGTGAGAGACCTTCTGCAGGATGTCGGTCCTGCCCATTACGCACGGAGCGATCTGCGCTTGGCCCGGCCAGTGGCCAAGGCGGATATGGTTCGGCGATTGACTGAGGGTGCGCCGGCCGCCATCGGCGGTGTCGCTGTCCGTGACGTGGCGACGGTTGACGGCGTCAAGTACCTGATGGCAGATGATGGCTGGCTGCTGATTCGCCCGTCCGGAACCGAACCAGTTCTGCGCGTCTATGCAGAATCCCCCGATCCGAAAATGGTCGAGTCGTTGCTGGCTTATGGGGCTGAGGTGGCTCAGAGCTAGGCGGCAAGACTCTCCCGGCCGCCGCCACAGGCTTCCCGCGCGCTATGGTCTCATGGGATACTGCCCGCGGGAGGCCGCTCCGATTCGGTTCGCGCCCGCAGGTCGCCCTCTGACCCGTCGAGCGGTTGCTACCCCTCATGATGTACGCTATAATCCCCCAAGTTTGGATTAGCTTGCGGGTGAGACATCTCCATCTGCAGGCACAAATATGGAGTAGAATATGCCAACAGCCTTGATTACCGGGATAACCGGGCAAGATGGTTCCTATCTGGCAGAGTTCTTGCTCGGCCAGGGCTATCACGTCATCGGAATGGTACGGCGGACCAGCGTAGTAAAGCTGGACCGTATCGAGCATATCCAGGACAAGATTACCTTGGTTCAAGGTGACCTACTCGACCAGGTCTGCCTGGTTCGCATCCTGCAAGAGTACCGACCCGACGAGATATACAACCTGGCAGCACAGAGCTTTGTGCCCACATCCTGGCACCAACCCATCCTTACCGGTGAGGTAACTGCTCTGGGAACTACCCGAATGCTGGAAGGCATCCGCACGGTACTGCCGTCGGCCCGCTTCTACCAGGCCTCCAGCAGCGAGATGTTTGGCAAAGTGCGCGAGGTGCCGCAAAGCGAGAGTACCCCCTTTTATCCCCGCAGCCCGTATGGCGCAGCCAAAGTCTATGCTCATTGGATCACCGTCAACTACCGCGAGAGCTACGGGCTGCACGCCGCCTCGGGAATCCTCTTCAATCACGGCTCTCCTCGAAGGGGACTGGAATTCGTAGAGCGTAAAATCTCACACGGGGTAGCGGCAATCAAGCTGGGTCTGACTGACACCCTGCCCCTGGGAAACCTGAATGCACGGCGTGACATGGGCTTTGCCGGAGACTATGTCAGGGCGATGTGGCTCATGCTACAGCAGGAGGAGCCAGACGACTTTGTGGTCGCCACGGGCGAGACCCATTCTATCCGTGAGATCTGTGAGGTGGCCTTTTCCCACTTGGGGTTGGACTATGAAGAGTATGTCGTCCGCGACGAACGGTTCTTCCGCCCGGCCGAGGTCGACCTGCTTGTCGGCGACCCCTCCAAAGCAGGGCGGTTGCTGGGATGGGAACCGGTGGTGACAACCACCGAACTCATCCACATGATGGTAGATTCTGATCTTGAGCTGTTGCAGTCAGGCGTGCGGATGCCAGACGTGACCGAGATGACAACGTTAAAGCGACGCTAGAGACAGTGGTTGGGCAAGTGAATAAGGTTCATATTCTTCGGAAAGGCCTGAATTGATGAGTGATTCGATTGTGTTTGGAACAGATGGTTGGCGGGCGTCCGTAGCTGAGGATTATACTTTCGACAATGTGCGCCGCTGCACCCAAGGGTTTGCCGACTACTTGCACGAGTTGGGCGCCGCCGACAAGGGGATTGTCATCGGGCATGACCAACGATACCGCAGCGAGCACTTCGCCGCCGCGGCCGCCGAGGTGATGGCTGCCAACGGGATCCGAGTCTGGCTGACCGACGGTCCGACGCCCACCCCGGTCATCTCCTACTCTGTGGTGGTCAAGGGAGCCTGCGGGGCAGTTAACATAACCGCCAGCCACAACCCATCCACCGACAACGGCTACAAGGTGCGTGACGATACCGGGGGGGCCATCGCCCCAGACAATTTAAAGAGGATCGAAGCCCTGATACCAGGGATCCAGGGCGTGAAACGCACCAGACTGAGCGACGCACTGGAACAGGGTTTGGTGAGTTACTATGACGGCGGACCGGATTACCTGGCTCAGATAGGACGATTGATTGATGTTCAGCCTATCCGTGACGCAGGACTAAAAATCGTAGTGGATTGCATGTGGGGCAACGGCATAGGCTGGTTCAGTCGAATCCTGGGCGGTGGCAAAACAGAGGTCATTGAGATACACAACCAGCGTCACCCACTTTTCCCGGAGATGACCCGACCGGAGCCGATCCCACCCAATGTGGACGCTGGGTTGGCACGAGCGCGCGAATTGGGCGCCGATGTAGTGATAATGAATGATGGCGATGCCGATCGGGTGGGCATTGGGGACGAGCACGGCCGGTTCATAGATCAGTTGCGCGTCTATGGGCTGTTGGGCTACTATTTTCTAGGAGTGCGCGGAGAGCGGGGACCGATTGTAAAAACACTCTCTACGACCAAGATGCTCAACAAACTAGGCAAGCTATACGGCGTGCCCATTCACGAGACTGGCGTCGGATTCAAATACATCGCGCCAAAGTTCACCCAGACTCATGCACTGCTCGGCGGAGAAGAGAGTGGCGGATACGCCTTTCGCGGCCATGTCCCGGAAAGGGACGGCATCCTGGCCGGATTGTACCTGCTGGACATGATGGTGCGCCTTGACAGAAAACCATCCGAACTGATCGAACTCCTGTTCAGCAAAGTCGGCGCCCACTACTACCGACGGATCGACAGTCGTTTCCCAGCCCAGGAGAAAGCCGCTATCCTTGCGCGGGTAGCTGCAGCCACACCAAAGACGATCGCCGGCATGGCAGTCACTGACATTGTCACTGTGGATGGACACCAGTTTCTGATGGAAGACGGCGGGTGGCTGCTGATACGCTTTTCGGGCACCGAGCCCATCATCCGTATCTACTGCGAGACCACCCACGAGGACAAGGTGGACAGAATCCTGCAGGACGGCATGCAAATCGCCGGGTTAGGATAGTTTGGGTTGGCGGCCGCCCAAATGAGAGCTTTGATTGATTCTCACTGTCACCTGGATTCGGCCGATTTCGACAACGATCGAAAGGCAGTAGTTGCCGCGGCCGAGAGTGCCGGGTTGGTCGCTATCATCAACCCAGGCACCAACCTTGAGACCAGCCGAGCGGCCGTCGCGTTGGCGGAGCAGTACCCAATGGTGTTTGCGACAGTGGGGGTTCACCCCCACCATGCCAGTACCTACACGGACGGGACAGCTGACGCCCTCCGGGAGCTGGCTGCGCATCCAAGAGTGGTGGGGATTGGGGAAATCGGCCTCGATTACTATCGTAACTACTCACCGCGGGACGCGCAATTGCGAGCCTTTGCCGCCCAACTCGAGCTGGCGCTCACACTGGAGCTGCCGGTGATTATTCACAATCGGGAAGCGAGCAGGGATACTTTGACCGCGTTGCGAGCATGGACAGCCTCCAATGGCCATCAAGGAGTATTCCACTCGTATTCGGCCGGAGAGGAGATGCTTGAACAGGCCCTCGACCTTGGCTTCTCCGTCGGCATCAGCGGGCCGGTCACGTTTCTCAAGTCAACCGCTTTGCAGCAGGTCGCTCGGGCTGTACCCCTGGAGCGCCTCCTCATCGAGACCGACGCGCCGTATTTGACACCTGCGCCCTTTCGTGGCCAGCGCAATCAGCCGGCCTACGTACGCTTCGTGGCCGAGAAAATCGCCGATCTGCGCGGACTCTCTTTCCAGCAGGTCAGTCAACAGACAAACCGGAACACAGTCGATCTATTTCTGGCAGACAGGACACTGAGTTGACACCTACATCATTGGAACTCATCATGGACGAGCTCAAGCTGGTCGAGCAAGAGATGCTTGAGCCAGACCCGGGCCGGTGCAAGCCGGTCGATGGCGCAATCGCCCATCTGGTAAGAAGCGGTGGCAAGCGCGTACGCCCAAGGGTCACCTTGCTAGTATGCAGATTACTGGGCACCGATTGCCAGCGCGTGATCTCCCTTGCGGCAGCGGTGGAAACGCTTCACACAGCCACATTGGTACACGATGACATCATTGACGGTGCTCTGGTCCGTCGTGGGGTGCCCACCTTGAATGCATCTTGGACTCCGGGAGCTACTATCCTCACCGGCGATTATCTCTTTGCCCGAGCGGCGGACTTGGCGGCCCGGACGGGCGACGTGGCAGTCATGCGGCTGTTCGCCCAGACGCTCATGACCATCTGCAACGGCGAGCTGCACCAACTCCTGGCTGACCGGCGCCAGCCAATTGATCGATCTGAGTACTTGCGCCGTATTTATGCCAAGACCGGCGCCCTGTTTGTGCTGGCGGCCAAGGCGCCCGGGATGTTGGCTGCCGCAGGTAATAAGGTACTCGGTCATCTGCAAACTTTCGGATGCGAACTGGGCATCGCTTTCCAGATAGCAGACGATTTGCTCGATTTTGTGGGGAGCGAGTCGCAGGTCGGAAAACCGCTGGGCAGTGACTTGGCGCAAGGGTTGGTCACCCTGCCGGTCATCTGTTTTCTTGAACAACACCCCGGCGATGAGCGGATCTTGACCGCCCTTCAAGGCGCCTCCAAGACGGAACACGTGCCGGTGGCCTTGGAGGCGATCCGCAACTCGGAAGCGATCGAGAAGACCAGGGACGAAGCCCTGCAGCACGTGACGCTGGCCAGAGAAGCTTTGCTCAATCTGCCCGACAATCGCTTCCGTCAGGCGCTTCTGGATCTGGCAGACCGTTCTGTGCAGCGGCAATTGTAGCCCTGAACAGCGAGTGGGACGAAATTCCCACCGCGCAACACCCATCACCCATCATGATTGACCTCTCGATCATCATCGTGAGCTGGAACGTAGAAGGACTGCTTCGCCAGTGTCTTGCTTCGATCGATGCCGGCCGCGATTCGCTGGCGCTAGAGACGCTCGTTGTGGATAGCGGTTCTACAGACAGCAGCGTAGAGATGGTGGCGGATAAATTCCCGTGGGTCCGCCTGCTTCCCCAATCGGAGAACGTTGGTTTTTCCCGAGGCAACAACGTGGGCCTGGCTCTCGCCGCCGGACGCTATTTGCTGCTGCTGAATCCCGACACTCAACTGGTTGGACACGCCGTGAGCCAGATGGTGGCCTACCTGGATGCACACCCGGCTGTGGGTGCACTCGGCCCGCAATTGCTGCACACCGATGGCCGGATACAATCATCCCGCCGCCGCTTTCCCACCCTGGCCACCGGTTTCCTCGAGAGCACCTGGCTGCAGCCTGTCGCCCCCCGCCGTGTGTTGCGCGATTACTATGTGCAGGACCGGCCGGATGACCTCACTTCCGAGGTAGATTGGGTGGTCGGTGCCTGCCTGATGGTCCGGCGCCAGACATATGAACAGGTGGGGTCGCTGGACGAAGGGTACTTTATGTACTCGGAGGAGATGGAGTGGCAGCGGCGCATCAAGGATGCCGGGTGGAAGGTGGTCTACTACCCGGCAGCCAAGGTGACACACCATGTGGGAAAGAGCAGTGACCAGGCAGCAGCTCAACGGCACATCTACTTTCAGCGCAGCAAGCTACGCTACTTTCGCCAGTACCACGGCCGGTTGGCGGCGACGGCGCTGCGCTCCTTCCTTCTCATCATTTACGCGTGGCAGTTGGCGCTAGAGGCATCAAAAGGGATGGTCGGACATGAACGGACAATGCGCCGACATCGGGTGTCCACCTATTGGCGAGTTCTCAGGACCGGTCTGCCGCCGGCCGGGAAATAGGTCCCTGGCGACCCTGCAAGTGTGGTGGCCCCGCCTGGTCCGCTCTGCCCCCCGCGGGACATCAGGCGGGCACGCAGACCACGATCGCGTCTTTTCCGGCCATAAGCCAAGAGGTCGATCGGCCTCGTGGCCAACACAAGAATCCCTTTCTCAGGCCCTGGTGGACGACCTACCACCGCCAACGGAGCTGAAGGAGCGCGGCCTTGTGCTGATGCGCCGGTTTCGGATTGTGTGAAAAGCAAACGATGAGAATCGGAATCATCACCGGCGAGTTCCCTCCCATGCAAGGTGGTGTGGGGGACTTTTCCCAGGAGCTGAGCAAGGAACTGGCAGCCCTCGGTCACGAGATCCATATCCTCACCCGTACCGGGTGCCGGTCAGCGGAACCCTCCCCCGCCTGTAGAGTGCATCCGGAAATCGACCGGTGGAATTGGTCGTCGTTTGCCCGAGCTGACCGCTGGATCAAGGCCAATCGGCTGGAGATTGTGAACCTCCAATACCAGGCGGCCGCCTATGGAATGCACCCGGCCATCAACTTGCTCCCCCGTTTCTTGGCCAGCACCCCTCTGGTTGTCACCTTTCACGACCTCAACGTCCCCTACCTCTTTCCCAAGGCAGGCCGGGTCCGCTGGTGGGCAGTTCTCACCCTGGCCCAACATGCCAGCGGGGTCATTGTCACCAACCAGGAGGACTTTGTCAAGCTGAAAAGCCACAGGCTTCGATCGCGACCCACCGTGATTCCCATTGGGAGCAACATCTCCCCAGCTCCCCCGACCAGCTATGACCGCTCATCCTGGCGCGAAAGCTGGGGAGTGCGGCCGGAGGAAATCCTTCTGGGCTATTTTGGCTTCCTGAACGAGAGTAAAGGGGGCGAAGATCTGGTTCAGGCGCTTCACCTGCTGGGGCTTGCGACCCGCACGGGGGCAAAAGCGAGCGAGATTGGGTCACCGGCGAAACTGGTAATGATCGGTGGTAGAACGGGCAGCAGCGACCCCGGCAACCGCGCATACGCTGAGCAGGTTGACGCTCTCATTACTCGCCTGTGCATCCAGAAGCAAGTATTGCGAACCGGATACATTGCGACCGAGCAAGTCTCAGCCAGCTTGCTGGCAACAGACATCTGTGTACTGCCATATCGTGATGGGGTTTCATTCCGCCGGGGAAGCTTTGTGGCCGCGCTCGCTCACGGACTCCCCATCATCACTACTACCCCGGCCACCCACTTGCCCGAGTTGATCCACGGTGACAACGTCTACCTCGTCCCCCCGTCCGAACCGGAGGCGCTGGCGAAAGCAGTCACCATCTTGCGAGAGAACCCCGCCTTGCGGCACAGAATCACGGCCGGTGCGAGCAAGCTGGCCGAGCGCTTCCGTTGGGACACCATTGCCCGGGCCACGGCTGACCTGTTCGCGAGCACAACAACTTGAACGCCATGCGCAGTCCAAAGCTAGTCCTGATCCTATTCATCCTACTCGGCTCCATCTATGCCATCATCACTCCCATCTTTGAGGCCTCGGATGAGTTGTGGCACTATCCGTTTGTCCGTCACCTGGCAGACGGAAACCCGCTGCCGGTGCAGGATCCGGACAATGTCGGACCCTGGAAACAAGAGGCGAGCCAGCAGCCATTGTACTATGCCTTGGCGGCCGCGCTCACGTTCTGGATTGACACGGCCGACATGGAGACGGTGCGTTGGCTCAACCCGCACGTGGACAGCGGGATGCTAACCACCGATGGAAACATCAACCTGATCGTCCACCGGCCGGAGAATAAAGCCATCCCCTGGCAGGGAACCATTCTGGCGGTGCGCCTCATCCGGTTGGCTTCTGTTTTGATGGGAGCCTGCACAGTCTATCTTACCTGGCGAATAGGCCGCATCGTCTTTCCCACTCGACCGGAACTGGCGCTGGGTGCAGCGGCGGTGAACGCCTTTACACCCATGTTCCTCTTTATCAGCGGCGCGGTCAATAACGACAATCTGGCGGTAGCGCTCTCGTCGTACGCTCTGTTTCTCATGCTCCGCGACTCGGTGGGTCCTCGAAACGGGTCAGAACCGAAAATGAAGAACAGCCTGTTGCTGGGGATCGTACTGGGGCTGGGAGCGCTGACCAAGACAACTGCACTCGGGCTCGTCCCGCTGGCGCTCCTCGCGCTCACAGTGTCCACCCGGCACCACCTGTCGCGGCGGGCCTGGCAGCAGTGGATCAACATCATCATCAGACATGGCCTGACGATCGTGCTTCCAGTTCTTCTCATCGCCGGCTGGTGGTACTTTCGAAACTACCGTCTCTATGGGGATTGGCTTGGGTGGAGTGCTTTCATACAGACACTTGGACAACGAGCCCAACCAGCCTCTCTGCTTCAGCTCTGGGGCGAACGGTGGGGATTTTCCCTCTCCTATTGGGGCCTCTTTGGCGGCATAAACGTTCCCATGCCGGAGTGGATCTACCGGGTACTGAATGCGATCGCCGCCATATCAGTTGCCGGCCTGGCTCTCTCTCTCGGCCGATCCCTGATCGACACAAGGAACCACTCTGGGTCACGCGCTGTGCGCTTGTTGCCTCTCGCTCTTCTTGCCCTATGGATTTTCGGAGTTCTTGTCGGACTGGTCCGATGGGCAACGATCACCTGGTCCTCCCAGGGCCGGCTCGTGTTTCCTGCCATATCTGCCATCTCCATCTTGCTGGTGGCTGGCCTATTCGGTTGGCTCCCCAGGAAAATCGGTCGCCCGTGGTATCTGCGGCCCGGCTCTTGGGGGGTTGCCCTTCTTGGCGTGTTCATGTTCCTCGTTTCAGCCGCCGCTCCATTCGCCTGGATCGGTCCCGCCTACGAGCCACCTGCTGCCCCCACCGAAAGCCAGCTTGCCGTCATCGAGAACCCGATGGAAGTAGAGTTCGGCGGCCGCATGCGTCTGCTGGGTTATGACCTGGCGGAGACGAGGATAAAGCCAGGAGACCAACTCCGGCTTGCCCTGTACTGGGAAACGCTGGCCCCGATGGAACGGGATTGGAGTGTTTTCGTTCATCTGAATGACCCTCTCATCGGTGCGCCGATTGCCCAGCGCGACATGTACCCAGGCCAGGGACTGCAGGCAACCCGCCTTCTGGCGCCCGGACAGCGGCTTATCTGCCACTATGTGATTCAGGTTCCGGAGACTGTCTATGCCCCTGCCAAGGCAGAGTTGGTGGTTGGGCTTTACGACTTCCAGACATCGGCTCGGCTGTCAGTTCAGATGCCGTCTGGCGCGACATCGGGTGATCAAAAAGCCATCTTTCTGAGCGCAATTGATCTCTACGAAAGTACCGGCGAGTACCCGAATCCGGCGCTGCACAATTTCGGGGATCAACTAACGCTGGTGGGCTATGACATTGAGCCCCGGCGTCTGCTGCCGGGCGAGACGCTGATACTCACCCTGTACTGGCAGGCCCTGGCTGAGATGGATGTCGACTATACGATCTTTACTCACCTGCGCGACCTGGATGATCCATCCAACAGGATCTTTGCGCAGCACGATGCCGAGCCACCTGGGGGCACTTCCACTTGGACCCAAGGGCAGACAGTAAAAGCCGTCTACCAACTGACGTTGGCAGCGGACACGCCTGCTGCTGTCCACGAGATTGAGGTTGGCGTTTATCACCGAACAGCCGAGGGCGCCTTTCCGCGCCTGCAACTTGTCACCCCGGACGGTCGTCTGGTGGATGATTTTTTGATTCTGAGCAAGGTGCGAGTTGACTAGATACCATGCATCGGGCTGGGTTTGCCCGATGGTTGGAGGTTCTGTTAGAATAGACACAGCCAAACCGGACGCGGTCGTTTTTACCCCGCCCTCAGCCCGGGCAGCGCAGACATCCGCCATCCACAGATGCGATGGACTGGATGCGGCCCTGCAAACAACCAAAAAGACTGGTACCACTTGTGGTCAGAACTAGCGAACGACTCTCCTGGAAAGAATGGCTCTTACTGCTCGCCGCCTGCTGGCTAGCCTTTGGTTTGCGGGCCCACGAGCTGGACGTTCCCTCTCTCTGGATCGACGAAGGCTTGACCCTGCGCCGTGTCCAGTCGGACCTGGTCGCGATTCTGGACGGGGAAATCGAGATAGGCGGAGACAGCCTGATCGACCCTTCGCCTCCACTCTACCCCATGTGGCTGGCAGCCATACGGGCGGTCTCGGGAGACTCGATCTTTGCCAGCCGCATGTCTAGCGTCTGGGCGGGCTTGTTCAGCATTCCGCTGCTCTTTGCGCTTGGCCGGCGGCTATTCGGAAAGGCCGGAGGCGTGGCGGCTGCCTTTCTTGGCGCGACCTCTCCTTATTGGGTCTGGTACACTCGATGCATCTGTGAGGACTCTTTGTTTCTCACGCTCGCTCTTCTCTCCCTCCTGACGCTCCACCGCATGTTGGCGCTCCGGCGCAGAGACTACTACCGAGGCGCGCTCTGGATCGCGGCGACCTCCGCGCTGCTCTTCTCTCACCGGGACGGCGTCTGGCTGCTGGCGTTAGAACTCGCTGTGATATTGCTATCTGTTCTCCGGCATCGTGCCCACCGCCGGCTTTTGGTGTGGGTCGCGCTGGCTATCTTATTGGCTTTGCCATCAGTACAAGACCTGTGGGGAGGGCAACCCGCTCTCGTAGATCATCGCCCCGAGTGGTTTGTAGCGCGACAGACCGCCGTCACCGGTGGAGGGGGACGCACCTCGCCCTTTGGCCCACTGCTATTTGAGAACGGGCACCTCCTGGACACCACCCAACCACAAGGCCCTCTCCAGTGTCTGCGGATGCTGCCGGCCTGCGCGCTCATCCTTTCATCGCTGCTCTGGCTGTTCTCGTCTCCTCGCCGGGTGAATTCATGGGCATTTGCGGGCTTGATCTCTTTGGTTCCACTCCTCGCCTCCACGTGGGCAGCACTCTCTGCACGTTCCCAGGCCGATCCGAGCTACCTGCTGGAGGTTATTCCCTCCCTGTACCTACTACTGGGAGCTGGAGTGGCCGCCCTTTGGCTGCGTTGGCGGCCGGCCGGCTTGGCGCTTGCGTTGGCCGCCTCTGTTGTCGCCGGTTACTGGCTTTTCGTGCAGTTCAACGATCAGTCACTCACCAAAGATGATCTGCGAGCGGCTGCCGTGTACGTCTCCCGATATGCCCAGGCGGATGACGTGGTGGTGTTGCACAATCCGGCGGCGCAACTTGTCTGGGACCATTATTATTCCGGACCTGCACCTGTAGAGACGATTCCCGGCTTTGCCGGCGTGTCCCCTGAAGCAGCACTGGCGCGCTTTGAAGCTGCGGCTGCGGCCCATAACAGTGTCTGGTTCCTACGCCAGCCGGGCCCTCTTGAACTGCTGAACCCTGCTCTCCTTCCCAACTATGCCAACTCCCAATGGATCAAGATCGACGAGCAGGTATTCTCCTCTTTCTGGCTGGACGTGGAACTAGTCAGGTACTCGGAAGCACCTCCGCTGGTGGAAGCGCTGCCGGACGGAGTCAATCCAAGCGAGCTTTGCTGGCCCGGCGGCCTGTGCCTCCACGGCTGGTCGGTCAGCAATCTGACGGTCGGCAGCGAGGCCGAGGTGACGCTGTATTGGTCACAGAACGTCCCAACCCACTGCGATTATGATGTGATTCTGGCGCTCAGCGGCAGCGACCAGCAGAGCTGGGCCGAGGTCAAGGGGCCGATTCTCCGCTTCTACCCGGCCTCCGACTGGCCGTTAGGTCAAATCGTGGTACAGAACGCTCGCATCACCCTCCCCCCCGCCATCCCTCCGACCAGCTACGCCCTGACGCTGGTTGCGAGAAAAATGCCGGACCGCCTGGACATGGAGACCAACACTGGGGCAAAGATCAACAGCCTGGATACAGTTGCTTTGACGCGCCCCCTTGAGCCAATACCTCCGGATGTACTGGCGCTCGAGTACCAGAGCGAAGCTGATTTCGGTGAGACGCTACGCCTACTCGGTTACAACTTGCCCAACGATACCCCGCGCCCTGGTCACATCACATTCATCGATTTTTACTGGCAGGCGCTCACCACGCCCACCGAGAGTTGGCAGCAGGTCACCCGATTGATGGATCGAGACGGACAGGTCTGGACGGACAGATTCGGGCCACTCAGTCTCCAGGAATTCGACCCTCTCCAATGGCGCGCCGGCGACCTGGTCTGGGGCCGCGTGTATGTACCACTTCCCGGTCTCATGCCGGCCGGAGAGTACCGAGTGGAGGTGATGCTGCTGGACGAGACCGGTGAACCGGCGCCGGCAACTGAGATCTGGCGGACTGAGGCAACAGACGGGGTCATCGCTGGCCCCGCCTACGTCGACAACTGGCCGTTGGTGACCGAGCCGCCATCAATGCCGCACCGCCCGGACCTTGTCTTTGGCGAGGCTGTCCGCCTCTGGGGCTATGACATCCAGGTAGGGCGCAGCCAGGTCCAGCCGGGCGAAGAATTGCCCATTACCTTGGTCTGGCAGGATCAAGTACCGGTGAGCAGCGATTACAATGTCTTTCTCCACCTAATGGATGCCGAGGGGATGCTTCTGGCACAATCGGACGGAGTCCCGGCCGGCTGGACCCGGCCCACCTCAACCTGGAGGGCAGGGGAATTCATCGTGGACGAACACACCATCCCGGTGCCTCCCGATGCCCCGGCCGGGGCGGTCTATCTGTGGGTTGGTCTCTACAGCCCCGCTGGCGACGGCCGGCTGCCGGTGACGGGCACAGATGCGGAC
>DAOUVM010000158.1 GCA_030667645.1 Ardenticatenales bacterium
GCCCATGGGCTCACTTTTTCCTCGATCCCTACTCGCTAAAGTATGAAGCTCGCATCGGCTTTGGCGCCTGTCACCCACAAGCAAACTCGCCGCGAGGACTCCCGGTCACCGACATCAAGTGGCGTGCCCTGGGAAGGAGCTAGTTGGGGGAAAAAGGCGGAGAACTGAGGATGGACGAGGCTGCACTGCTACGGCGGCTACCGGCCGAGAAGGTCTACCTGGCCTTGGGCCTCAGCCGGGGATTCCAGGGCAAACTGTGGCTCATAGTCATTGGCGTCCACGTGGTACCCGATTACCAGGTTGAGATTGACTATAGCAATCTGTGACTGGCTGCACTGGGGGCTGCTGTTCCGCGCGTGCCATGCGGGGCTGCAAATGCGCCGGCAAATCCTAACCTCGGTCCGCTTTGATCTCGGACAGCCGCGCGTCGGAAATCCCAAAATGGTGGGCCAACTCATGAAGCACCGTCTGGCGAACCTGAGAGCGGATGGCCGCCGGAGTGCGGCAAACCTGTTCGATCGGCCGCTGATAGATGGTGATTTTGTCTGGCAAGACCAGCCCATAGTGGCTGGTGCGCCGCGTCTGGGGAACCCCTTCATAGAGGCCAAATAACAACTGCCCCCTCTGTATCCCCAATTGCTTCAGAGTCGTCGGGGACGGATCCTGGGCCACCGTCACCTCCACATTGTCCAGCACCTGCCGGATATCGGCCGGCAGGCTGTCCAATGCCCCCACCACCAACTGCTCAAACGCACTATTATCCATTGGACCTCCGGCGCCGCTGTTCACCCGGCTCGTGCAGCGCCACATCCGTCTCTCCCCGCTCCACGCGCGCGCAGACAGCAGGCCTTCGGTGTATCAGTCGCTAGTGCACCCAAACCCAGGTCCCCTCCCCCCGAAAGCGGTTGATCCCTTCTGGAACAAATGGAGCAGTCCATTGGTAGAGCCACTGGGCCGCAACAGGCGGCAGGTTTACACACCCATGGCTGTGCCGATAGCCAAAGGCGTCGTGCCAATACGCGCCGTGCAATCCGATTTCATAGTCATAGTACATCGTCCAGGGAACATCTTCCAGATAATAGTAATCCGATTTCCCGTGTTGGCCGCTCATCTTTGCTATCAGCACCTTCTCATAGATACGAAAGTGGCCGCGCCTGGTCTCCCATTGAGGCAACCCGCCGGAAACCAAAGTTGCGTACACCATCTGATCGCCTTCGTACGCAGCCAACGTCTGCTCATACAGGTCGATCTCGATCCACTTTTCTCCCGGCCCTACTCCTGCCGGCCGGGGATCAATGTCTACCATTCCCACGTACCCCTGCCTGACCCATTGATTAGGGTCGGTCAGATACCAGACGTGCCCGTCGACCCGTTCCGCACCATAGATATTGACCAGATCATAGCGATAGAGTAAGGGATGATCCGGATCGGCCAGATGGCCCGGCAGCGAGCTGGGCCGCACATTACGCAGAATCCAGGCAAAGGGAAGAGCCGGTTGCGACGCCAGGCGGATGCCGGCAAAGCTGGATGGCTGTACCAGGTGAACGTTCCTCTCATGCACGTATTCATCTGCTCGTTCCGCGTTGCGGGGAGAATTGACGTTGATCTGGTACCACTTTGCGTTATCCTGCCACGTCTCACCCGACAGGCTGACGTAGGTGAAACCCGGCTGAGAGACCCGGATTGGGGGCAGGCCGCCGGCTGCCTCGGCCGGAAGGCGATAGATGGGCGTATAATCATCTATCCATGCGTACACATCCGGCGTGCTGACGTGTTCCTCGTCGGCCCACGTCTCATAGGCAACCGTCTCCACCTCGTGGGCGGGCAAACCTACCGGCCGGAAAACAGACACTTTGCCGGCCTGCTCTGTGGGACAGAGCGCCGGACCATCTTCGCTCAATGCAAAGCAGACACTGCCGGATGCCTCGCCTTCCTGTGCAGCAACCAGCGCCAGGGCACAACCGAGAACAATCCATTGCCAACGCATCGCGTACCCTACTCTCCAGGCATCCCGGATTCCAGAAACCTCACCGCCCAATTATACTCGACCTGAACGTTCCTGGCATCGCGACGAGATCCCTCACGGGTGGCGTTCGGACCGGACCCTTTTCCCGCTTTACCAATCGCTGGCGGCAAAGACACTCTGGAGAAGATCGGCCCGTTCGATCGACGTCATGGCCCGCGGTCGGGCCCAATTCTCTATCAACCCAGTCCACAGATCAGTGGCGATGAGCCGGCCGGCATATATCACATGCCGGTCAACAAAGGTTTGCCGGGTGCCCAGTTGGTCCATCTGATCAAAAAAGAGGTTTCCGAGCCCAAAGTGAACAATGCTGCCGCCACGGGCCGGAAAGGCAAATCCTTGAGCATGGTGTCCCTGACTCCCGCTCACAATGTCCGCTCCGGCCGCCGCCAGTGCCAGGAAATCCACCCTCTGTTGGCTGGTCGCGGCATAAGTATAGTGCTCCCGGTATTGGATACCCACCGCCACTACATCCACCTGCGCCGCCAGTTCGGTCACCGAGGCCGCCAGCGACTGCGTGGTGCAATAGGCCGCCCCGGGGCTGTCCTCCGTGGCCCACGCGAATCGAGGGCCTACTGGGTTGCAGCCCACAAAGCCGATGGTGTTGCCGTTGTGCGCAACAGTTAGCGGCTGGCTTGCCTCTACCGCGCTTGTCCCGCCCCCAAACGTTCCCCACCCTCGCTGCTGATACATCGCCAGCGTCCGGTCAAAGGCGGCCGTGCCCCAGTCATTGTTGTGGTTACCCGTAAGCTCGATCACGTCCGCACCGATGAATTCCAACAACTCGATATAACGGTCATCGGAACAGAATCGAATGGGACCTTCCCCCCGGGCTGGGTCGGGGTATGGACAGTCGATGACAAACGAGACCTCGTTGCTCACGTGCGCGATATCGGCCGATTGCAGCACCGGGGCGACCTCCTCACCCGGGTAGGTGATACCGGATATCTCCATCGCGTACGCGGTGGCTCGCGCCAATGCAGTGACCCCGGTCATTGCCAACACTGTCATCAGGCTCTCGTCTCGGTTGGTCACACTGGCGGCCGGACCGCCCAGCGCAATCCAGACCTCTTCTACCTTGTCGGCCCGGCCGCCTAGCCCTACCGGGAGTGCCAGGGGATAGGCCGCCAGGTCCAACGGCTTGTCCAACGGCGAAAAGCCATCCACCCGCAGCACCTTCCAACGCGGCTCGAGGGCTTCAAAGGGAACGATAGCCCAGGCGGGCTGCGCCGCCCAGACAGCATCCAGCAACTCGGCCGAACCCACGAGCTGAGCGCCGATCGGCCGGTGGCCGAACTGAGATTCGAGCGCGTCTGCCGTCTCCTGGCCGAGCAGGAATGGTTGGCCTGCAAACGGCCCATTGGCGGCCCCATTCCAGGCCGAGACGATGTGAGCATACTCTACCTCATCCGGGATCGTGTAAAATGGAGCCACGGCGGCAAAGACCCAATGACCCAGCGGCAAGGTGGGATTCAAGCCGGCCGTTACGTCGGCCGCGCCCGCCGCGGCCCAGGCGAACTCGGCCGGGCGGGAATCGATCAATTGTCGAAACGCATCCGCCAGGACGGGAGGAGTACCGGGTTCAATAGCCAGGGTGACGGGAGGAACTGCCGTGATAGTCGGGGCCTCAGGAATGACAGTGGGCGTCCAGGTAGGGATGAGTATCCTTGGTGTCGCAGCAGGCGGAACCTCCGCAGTCTCGGTGGCTGAAGGAGGAACAAGAGGCGTGACGGTTGGGGCCGGCGTCGGTGATGGAGGCGGCACGGAAACGCAACCGGTCAGTCCCAGCAGAGCCACGAGACAACCTACCATGACTCGGCCAACGACGCGCCTCCCCGAGTTCACCATCATCATCAAGGACATGGGTGGAATTATAGAGCGTCCGTGCATATTTGCGAAATCCTTGGCGTCGCCTTTCTTCTCCGCTCTGACCCGCGATGAGACCTGCCCCCGGCGCCGTTTGCGCACAGAGGGGTGCTGGATACCAGGTTGCGTTTCCTGCACCAGTTGGCATACTAGAGCTTGTTCGGAAACAACTTGATCTTTTGTGACCGCCCTACCCGTGAATCACCATTCAAAACGGAGAGTTATTCCTTGTCAGGTGTTAGTGTGCAGTCCGGCAATCGGCACGGCCGGCGTGCTGCCTTGGGAGAGCGCTGCCGCCATGGCTAACGACAAAGCCATTCCAATCCACCCTGGTCTGAGCATTCCCCTGAGTGAGCTCACATTCCGCTTTTCGCGCAGCGGTGGGCCCGGCGGGCAGCACGCCAACCGCTCCGAGACCCGGGTTGAACTGCTGTTTGACGTCGGCGGCTCTTCCCGCCTTGACGACGTTCAGCGGGAGCGGGTGCTTGCCGGGCTCGACCATGTGATTGACCAAAACGGCGTGCTGCACCTGGTGTCCAGCCAGTCGCGCAGCCAACACCAGAACCGGGAAGCGGTCGTTGCCCGGTTTCGGGTGCTGCTACAACAAGCTATCCGGCCGCCGAAGAAACGTTTTGTCACCCGGCCGTCCAGAGCGGCCAGGAACAGAAGGCTTGAGGACAAACGGCACCAGAGCTCAAGGAAACGCTCCCGCCGTCCCCCCGGACAAGATGTGGACTAGGCAGCCGCAGCCCCCGGTCCATGCTCTTGTCGGATACCACCACACCCCCAGCCAGGCACCCGGCGCCGCTGGAGCACTGACTACTATGACTCTCTTCGCCGAGGCCCAGGGCGTTCCGATCTGGAAACCTCTTTGATCTCCAGAGCCTTTTCCCATCCCGCCGCCAGTGCTTTCAGATTCATCTCGGTCGTACCCTTGGGGGCGCGCTCCGCTACCGCCTTTTCAAGCGCCTGGCGAGAGACCACACCCGTCAGCCCGCCGATCAATCCCAGACCCACAATATTGGTGGTGATCGCCTTGCCGGTGGCCTCTATCGCCATCTTGGTAACGGGGACCCCCACGGCCTGGCTGGTCGGAGCCCTTTCAACGAGGTCAGAATCCACCACCAGCAGGCCCTTTGGCTTGAGACCATGAAAGTATGTATCACAAGCTTCTTGGCTTAGCGCCAGCAGCGCGTCGGCCAATATCACCTTCGGATAGTCGATCCTTCCGTCACTCACAATGACTTCTGATTTAGAGGCGCCACCCCGCGCCTCCGGGCCATAGCTCTGGGTCTGGATGGCGTTCCGGCCATCATGGATGGCAACAGCCTCTGCCAGGATCACTCCCGCCAGGATCAACCCCTGCCCGCCCGAACCGGCCAGTCTGACTTCAAACCGGTCGACGGCACCCTTCACTATACCATCTCCATACTACTGATTCGTTGGGCGGCCAGTTTCGCGCCACCGGCTTTTTCCTGTATCTCCTGGTAGAGGGTACAGTACTCCTTCCGGCCGGCATCGTGATAAAAGACACCCCGCACGATCTTCCCCTCCAGCTCCTCGGGCGAGCGCTTTTCGGCCATCCGCCGCGTGAGACTGGAATCCTTGAGGTTGCGCATCATCTCGACCGCGCCACCCAGTTTGTTGAGCCGGCCGACGGTCGTGTGGCAATAGCTGACCGCCTCGATCACTGCAAAACCGGGGACCCCTAGCCCGGTGCGGATGTGCTTCTCCAACTCGTGCGAATGGTAGACTGTGGACCGAGCCACAAAGGCCGCCCCGGCCGCTATCGCCAGATCAGTGATGGGAAACGGAGGATCAGTGTTCCCGTACGGCGCGGTGGTGGCGCGCATGCCTACCGGTGTACTTGGCGAAACCTGCCCCCCAGTCATGCCATAGATATGATTGTTGAGGATTATCGAAGTGAGGCCCACGTTGCGCCGAGCCGCGTGAATAAAATGATTCCCCCCTATCGCCAGCGCATCGCCGTCCCCCATCACGACAATGATGTGCATGTCCGGCCGGATCAGCTTGAGGCCGGTGGCAAAAGCCAGCGCTCGGCCGTGCGTGGTGTGCATGGTATTGAAATCCATATAGACCGGCATCCGGCTGGTGCATCCGATTCCCGAGATAATCGCCACGTGATTCTGGTCCAGCCCCAGACCATCCACTGCCCGAATGATCGCGCCCATGACAATCCCGATACCGCAGCCCGGACACCAGACATGCGGGAACTTCTTTTTTTGCCGCAGATAGGTATAGGGTGAAGGTGGCTGCTTGACGCTCATCTTACTTGCCCTCTATTGCGTCCAGGATCTCCCGCGGGGTGATCATCTCTCCGTCGATCCGGTTCACGCGGCGTACCTTCC
>DAOUVM010000106.1 GCA_030667645.1 Ardenticatenales bacterium
ATTCTGGTTGAGGACCTTTACAACGAACACGAGTTCTGGGTGCCATACTACCGCCTGATCGAGGCTGGGGTTGAGGTGACAGTTGCGGCGCCTGAGGCCAAGGTAACCTACAAGAGCAAGCTCGGTATGCCGGCGGTCTCTCAAGCCGCGGCCAGCGATCTGAATGGAGCTGAGTTCGATATCGTCGTGATCCCGGGTGGCTATGCGCCCGACCGGATGCGCCGGAATCCCGGGATGGTCAAGCTGGTCCGCGACGCATTTAACGCCGGTAAGCTGATCGCCTTTATCTGCCATGCCGGGTGGCTGCCCATCTCGGCCGGTATCTTGAAGGGCAGGAAGGTGACCGGCTTTGTCTCCGTCAAGGATGACCTGGTGAACGCCGGGGCAGAGTATCTCGACCGGTCCGTAGTGCGGGATGGGAATCTGATATCATCTCGCACACCGGCCGACCTGCCCGACTTTTGCCGCGCAATCGTTGCCGCTCTGCGCGAGTAACGAGCAGGCAAGGGACTATTTCTGTTCCAGGACGATCTCTCCGCTCTGGCCGCCGCTCTTGCGCACCAGGCGCACATCCGTGATCCGCATGCCGCGGTCGGCCGCCTTGCACATGTCATAGATGGTGAGCCCAGCCACACAAACGGCAGCCAAAGCTTCCATCTCGGCTCCGGTCTTGCCGGTCGTGTGAACCTCGGCGCGGATACCGACTGCGGCCGGATCCGAATCTCCCTGCAGCTCAAAGTCAACGTTGACGCGCGTGAGCAGTAGGTTGTGGCAGAGAGGAACAAGCATAGATGTCTGCTTGGCAGCCATGATGCCCGCGACCCTGGCCACCGCCAGCGTGTCCCCTTTGGGCGCCTGGCCCTCTGCTATCAGCGCCAGGGTTCCGGGCCGCATCAGCACGCGCCCGCGCGCCACCGCTACCCGCCTGGTATCCGGTTTGGCTCCCACGTCCACCATTCGGGCGGCTCCCTGTTCGTCCAGGTGTGAAAGTTTCATAGTTTTTCCTTTTGCTGCCTCCCCGACTGGGCCATTGTAGCCTATCAAGTGCCGGTGTCAAACGGTTGTGATACAATGTCTCAACTAGGAGCAAGAGCAATGAAGAGCACCGAAACGACCTTTCATGTTCGCTATGCCGAGACGGATGCGATGGGAATCGTACATCACTCGGTGTACGTTGTCTGGTTTGAGGAGGGGCGCAGCCACCACCTGCGGTCATTGGGTTCGGATTATGCCAGGCTGGAGACGAGTGGTTACTATTTGGCCGTCACCGAGCTGCAAGCTCGGTACCTCGCCCCGGCTCGCTATGGTCAGCGGGTGACGGTCGGGACCCGGCTGGAGTCGCTTCGCAGCCGCTCGTTGTCCATGACCTACCGGGTGGTGGATGCGGAGAGTGATCATTTGCTGGTCACCGGTCGAACGAAGTTGATCTGCATCGACCGGCAGGGGCAGGTGGCGAGAATTCCACCAGAGTGGCGGCAGGCGCTACTCTCGGTGAATGATCCGGCCAAGTAGCGGCACCTCAATCGTGATCGCCTTTGCCGGACAGAGTTCCTGGCAGCAGAAACATCGGATGCACTCGCGATAATCATAGCGCGGCGGCCGCTCTTTTCCGTTGCAGAACTCTATCGCTTTGGGCGTCACCGGGCAGGCCTCTGTACAGGCACCGCAGCGTGTGCAGCTTAGCGGATCCAGTACCGGCCGGGGGATGACCCACTGGTTCAGAAGGGACGCCAGGAATCCCCGCTGCCCGTTCGTCGAACTCGGCCGGCGATTGACGACAAAGTCTGGCGCGATGAACGATTCTAGTGGATCGCCGACCGTGTCATGCGATTCGTGTTCTGGGAGATAGTTGCCCAACCCCCACTCTTTTCCCCATGCAATGGTGGGGACCAACATTGGATCCAGATTCATCATCCGGCAGACGGCCGCATCCAGCGCGACCGGATCGGAGGACAGGAGCAGTACCGACATAGGCCGGGGATCGCCGCTGCGGGGCCCATTTCCCTCCATCGCCACAATTCCATCCATCACATAGAGCCGGGGGCGCAACATCCGGTTCAAGTCAACCAGCATCTGAGAAAAGAGTTCGGCACTGGGCATCCGCGCATGGAACTCACCTTTGAGCATTCCCGGGATGCAGCCAAACTGATTCTTGATCGCCCCGGTCATGCGGGTAAGGCCGTGGGTCTTGAACTTGGGTAGCGACACGATCCCATCGACGGCCGACACGCCAGCCGCGATGGTAAACTGCTTGATCAGACGCCCTTCAGGGAAGGAGACTGTGACTCCGGTCGTAAAGTCGGCCAGCCGGATTCTCAGTTCGGCGGCGGCCGCTGCCAACCCTGCCCTCCGTGCCACCATGCCCTCCGGTCGGCCAATAGCCGGCGAATCCCCATAGCTCAACTGCACGCCGGCCGCCAGTAGATGCCGTGCAACCGCTTTGAACACGGATGGATGAGTGGTGACCAGTTTCTCCGGAGCGCTCCCCACCAGCAGGTTGGGTTTCAGCAGGATCTCTTCGCCGGGCTGGAAGAAACGCTCTGCGCCGCCCAGGAGCGCGAGCCCCCGACCGACCGCCTCGAAAACCTCGACGTCATCATACCGCTCGCATCGGACAAGAGCGACACGACTCGATGAATTCCCAGATAGCATATGTCCCCTTTCTGAATCCGCCGAACTTTAACCGGCCAATCTTACGGCAGGCTGGCCTTTTTGGCAACCCGCAGGCTGAGGGTGCAGAAAGACGCACCTACCCTCTCTTATCAAGACATGGGTTAGGCACGAGCCACTGGCTCCCTGACTGTTTATCAGCACCCTGAGGCTTTCTCATTGCTCCGGTCTTGTGATAGAATCCAGGCCACTCGGATTGATGAAAGGAGAGAGGATGAGAGCACTGGTAACTGGGGGAACGGGTTTTGTGGGCGCCAACCTGGTGGAGGGGCTGACTGCGGCCGGTCATACAGCCCGCGTTCTGCGTCGCGAGACATCACGGCTGGATGCGCTGGATGGCCTGACCTACGAGGACGCTGTGGGGGACATTCTGGATGTGGGAAGCCTGGCGCGTGCCATGAAAGGATGCGATTGGGTTTTCCACGTGGCGGCCGTCTCTGACTACTGGCGGCAAGGTACAGCATGGCTCTATGAGGTCAACGTGGAGGGGACCAGGAATGTGCTCCGGGCAGCGCAGACCGCGGGGATCCAGCGGCTCGTCTATACCAGTTCGATGGTTGCTTTGGGAATTCCGTCTTTTGGACAGAGCATGGATGAAACCCATGAATTCAATGTCTCTCCGCGCCGTTTCCCCTATGCGCACAGTAAGCACCTGGC
Organism: Ardenticatenales bacterium; assembly: GCA_030667645.1. Classification (GTDB taxonomy): domain Bacteria; phylum Chloroflexota; class Anaerolineae; order Promineifilales; family UBA4811; genus GLR113. The sequence goes on from DAOUVM010000106.1 coordinate 3,328, forward strand.
CGAGCAGGAGGTGCAAAAGGCGGTCCGGAACGGACTGGAAGCGATCATTGTCAATCCGGCCGTCATTATCGGGCCACGTGATGTGAATAACATTTCCGGGAGTATTGGGTTCCTGGTGGCGCGCGGATGGGTGCGCTTCTACCTGCCAGGTGGGCTGAATTGCGTGGCGGTGGACGACGTGGTAGCAGGCCACATCGCGGCCGCCGAGCGCGGGCGGGCGGGGGAGCGGTACATCCTGGGAGGCGAGAATCTCCCTTACCGGCAGGTGATTGATACAGTTGTGGAGCTGTCCGGGGCGCCCCGGCCGCTCTTTACCCTCCCCCGTTGGATCGTTGGGCCGGCCGCATTGGCAGTGGCGGCCGCGCAGCGGGTGCTGGCCAATAGGCTCCCGTTTGATGCCGACCAGGTGCGCATGTCGGGTCAGACCCTCTACGTCCGATCAGACAAGGCGATTCGGGAATTGGGGTTGCCGCAAACCCCTTTCCGTCTGGCTGTCGAGCGCGCCTACCGCTGGTTCAAGGAAAACGACTATCTGTAGCGGGCAAAATCCGCACTGCGACTCCAAAGACCTCCTGGAAGAACCGAGATTTCTTCTGCCCCGCCCACTGCTCAATCTCATTGCCGACGGACGGGAACAGCCACACGATCATCGTGTCGGCCAGCCATTCCACCTGGAGATCATCCACCGCATCGGTATGGGTCCGGTCCAGGCCATCGGCAAGACGCAAGATGGAACCCAGTTTGCATACGATCTCGCGATCATCCGGGTTGAGCGCTGCAAACCCCTTGTGCTTGAGCTTGGGCCGGGCGCTGCGGTGGTAACGGGCTATGTTCGCCACGATCGCCTTTTCCGGCGCGGTCAACGCCGGCAACTTGGCGTCCATGATCATACGGTAGGCATGTTTGTGATGGTCATCGTAGTCATACCAATAGCCGATATCATGCAGGATGGCGGCGAACTCGAGTAGATCGGCGTACTCGGCCGTCAGGCCGTGCAGATCGTAGGTCTGCTCCCACAGGAGCAGAGCCAGTTTGGCATCCTGGAAGGAGTGACCCTCTTCGAAATCATAGCGGCGAGCCAAGCTGAGGACTTGCTGTCGCACCGTCTGTTTCATATCGGACCCTTGCTCATGCAAAGTACTGGTCAAAAAACTCGCGGTTTTGTGACCGCTCTACCCGTGAATCACCATTGAAAACGGTAACTGCCTCGCTTACCTCCCGCGCAGCAACTCCCGCGCGATAATGACCCGTTGAATTTGGCTGGTCCCCTCGTAGATCTGGTAGATCTTGGCATCCCGCATTAGCTTTTCCACCGGGTATTCGCGGCTGTAGCCATTGCCACCGAATACTTGAACTGCGTCCACCGTTGCTTTCATCGCCGTGTCGGCCGCAAATGATTTGGCAAAGGCGGCCTGCTTGGAATTGGGGAGACCATTGTCTACGAGCCAGGCTGCCTGCCAGACCAGCAGCCGGGAGGCCTCTATCGTCGTCGCCATGTCCGCCAGCATGAACGAGATACCCTGCTGATAGCCGATGGGTTTGCCAAACGCAGTTCGCTCCAGCGAGTACCGGGTGGCCTCGTCGAGGGCGCGGCGGGCCACACCTACGGCCGCAGCACTCACTGTCGGCCTGGAACGATCAAACACCTGCATGGCGATCATGAACCCATCACCCTCATTTCCCAGTCGATTGGCGGCCGGAATCCGCACGTTCTCAAAGAACAACTCGCCGGTGTGGGCCGCGTGCTGCCCCAGCTTGTGTAAGGGTTCCCCCACTGTGACTCCATCCCACTCTCGCTCCACCAGAAAGCAGGAAATCCCCTTGTGGCGCGCCTCTGGATCCGTCTTGGCAAAGACGATGTAAAAGTGAGCCACCGGCGAATTGGTGATCCACGCCTTGCTTCCGTTGAGAACGTAATCATCGCCTTGGCGGACAGCTCGCGCCTTGAGGCCAGCCACGTCCGAACCAGCGTCCGGCTCGGTGAGAGCGTACGCGGCCATTTGCCCATTCTCTGTCAGGCGGGGTAGGTATTCTTGCTTCTGAGCCTCACTGCCGGCGAGCATGATGGGCAATGCTGCCAGGCCGTTGAGCATCAGAGCCGTCAGAATACCGGAGCAGGCATACGCCATTTCCTCGTTGACAATGCACTCTTCGAACACGCCCAGCTCTGGCCCCCCGTACTCTTCTGGAACGTTCAGGTTCATCAACTCTGTTTCCTGGGCTTTGCGGACCACCGGCCAGGGGAACTCGCCGGATTGATCATAGTGTTCGCTCAACGGCTTGATCTCCTTGTCGGCAAAGTCTCGCGCCAAGTCCCGGATCATGCGTTGCTCATCCGACAGTTGGAAGCCAATCATGTAACCACTCTCCTTGCGATTCGTTGATGGACTCTGTCATGCGTAAAATCGATGATTCCATTATACGGCAAATGGCTCGAGCTATCCAGTGGAGAGCGTCGAAGAAGCAGGGTATGTGCAGAGTTCTCACGGAGACCGCTTTTTTAACAGGAATACCACCAATCAAGCGAATCTCACGAATTCCCACTTGACATTCGTGCGATTCGCGATTCTCTTTGAACGACTTGATCCGGTTGCCGTCAACAGGCGGCCGATCGCGATATTTGTTCCGGTAATTGTAGTACCGGTAATTGTTTTCCGGTGAGATTTCTGATTCAATTATCGCTTTGTTTGGGAGACGCGGCATGGTTCGTGGTTCGCGGCGAGTGGGATGAGGATTGAGAAATCCGATTTCCGACAGAGATCGGATTTCTCGAACCCACCAATCCAATGTTCATAGTGCGATGGGATTCATTGGCGTCACGTTGTGTGATCCGGCAACCAGTCGGGTGGGCATCTGGCACTCATTCTAGCACGGAAGTTCTATACGGGCAAGATCCGCGAGGTGAGGTGTATAGCCGGTGAACGGGCATGAAATACGACCTTTCCGGGATAGATGGTTAACATATCCACCATCCGGTCTCCAGGGAAGCTACGATGGGCTTGAGAAGGCTTTTCTTTCGATGTGAACAGCGTGTACTCGCGGTTTGAGACCTTGACGAATCAAAGGTCGACCCGTGGTATCTGCTATCCGGTACACAAGAAACACGGACCCTGCCCTGGTCGAAGAAGAGAAAGAATGCCGTTCCACGCTGCAATGGGTAAACCGGGGATGGAATCCGACCCTTGCGTCTCTCTCCACCAGCGGTGGGTCTCTTTGTTTTGACCCTCCCGGTGCACTGGCCGTGTGCACTGGGGAGAATCTGGTATCATTCTCCTCATGGCTCGTTGGCGCGCACTGCTCCTGCTGATCCTGCTGTTTCCCCGCCTGGCTCCGCCTCGCCCTTTGGTCATCGCCGGACCGCCTCGGGTGGTGCAGACTGCTCACCCAATTGTCGGTATCCACACCCGTTTGACCGACGAGGTTGAGGAATGGAAGATTCAGCGCAGCCTGCAAATGGTGCGGGAAATGGGCGCGACCTGGATTGTAGAATTCTTTCCCTGGTCCTATATCGAACCCTTTCAGTCAGGCGAGTTCACCTGGAGCCACGCGGATGCCGTAGTGAGTCATGCAGAGGCGCAGGGGCTCACGATTATCGCTCGCCTGGGGACAGTCCCAGAATGGGCCCGGCCGGACCCGGACACGGAGCCCACCACGTGGAACTACCTGGATCGGGAGCATATTCCTGACTTTGGCGCCTTTGTGAACGCGTTCGTCGCCCGCTATCGGGAACAGGTGGATCACATCATTATCTGGAACGAGCCGAATCTGAGCTTTGAGTGGGGCTACCGGCCGGTGGACCCGGCCGGGTACGTGGAACTGCTGGCAGCCGCCTGCGGCGCCGCCAAGGCAGCGAACCCGGATATCATTGTGCTCGCCGGCGCGCTGGCCCCGACCCTGGAGCCGGAGGGAAGTCCGGCCGGGTTGAATGACCTGCTATACCTGGAGCAGATGTACCTGGCCGGCGCAGCCAGGCACTTTGACGCTTTGTCAGTACATGCTTATGGTTGGGCTTTCTCGCCTGAAGAGCCGCCCGGACCGGATGTCATCAACTTTCGCCGTACCGAGTTGGTGCGGGAGATCATGGTCGAAAACGGAGATGCGCACAAGCCGGTCTATATCACCGAGGCAGGATGGAACGACCATCCGCGCTGGACCAAAGCTGTCCGACCGGGACAGCGCGTGGCCTATACGGTGGCCGCATACGCTTACGCGGAGCGTCACTGGCCCTGGACGAAAGCGGTGGCCATGTGGGCCTTTCGCTTCCCGGCTCCACAACGGGGTTATGCAGACTATTTTGCCTTTGTATCGCCTGGCTTTATTCCCAAGAGCGTTTACCAGGCTGTTCGGGCGTTTGCTACCGGGGAGGCGGACGATGGGTAGCAGACGGTGGGCGCCTGGTCTGTTGCTCGTGGCTGTTTCCCTGCTGCTCCTCGCCACTTGCTCCGGCCGCCGGGACACCCTCCGAGAAATCCAGGAGCGGGGGATCCTCTACATTGGGCTGGACCCTAGCTATCCACCCTTTGAGGCACTG
>DAOUVM010000148.1 GCA_030667645.1 Ardenticatenales bacterium
CAGGTTTCCACCTCCACCCCTTGGTCGCCCATTCACTATGCGAATGTCAGTCGGAGACAGAGAGGCCTGTCCTGTGGTCTTTCGGCTCACCGGCGCGAGGGTCAACGCACTCAGTCCCGGCCCCGCCAGCAACCAGGCAGCATAGCAAGCTCTCAGTGCTTTTTCAAAGGCAACTTGGCGGTTTTGTGACCGCTCTACCTGTGAATCACCATTGAAAACGGGTGGTTATTCCTTATCAAGTGCAAAGAGATGGAGAAGGACCAAACCAGGCAGGCGAACCCGGCTGATATCCGTGCTCCTGACGGTCTTTTCTTGCCAGCCCACCACGCCTATGGTAGAATCCAGCCGCATTGAGGGATAGTTTAACGGTAAAACAGCGGACTCTGAATCCGTCGTTCCTGGTTCGAATCCAGGTCCCTCAGCCAACTGAAAAACGCCCAGCCGTTCTCCAGCGGCGGGGTGTTTTTTGTAGAGTGCAGGCACACTGTTTCGACCGGCCAGCGCAAGCAGATCCAGAACTCCAGATAATCGCCGGCCGGCTTGATAGTCGTCGCGCCACTGACACCCTCTCCCGTCTGACTGAATCCAGTGCCCCAGGTGTAGCATAACCTGTGGAATGCCGTATAATGGGCAGGTCTTGGTCAGTAAAGATCGGATGCATGTTCGCCAATCGATCCAGACCTCAGTGAGTTGCCCAGCCCATTCCGGTAATTCAAGAAAAGAGAACGGAATCCCAAGCGGGAGGAAACTTGGCCACTACAACGGCGGTGCCAACAAGCGGGTTTGTTCGATCCTACATCATCCCCTCAGTCTTGGTTGGCGCTTGACGCGCCCGGCGGCAGTGTTGGCCAGCCAGCAGTAGTTAACTGTCATTCTTGACTGTGATTGGCATAGCTAGCGTAGATCAGATCACAGACAAGACCGATCAGGAACTCGTGGAGAGGATCGGCATAGATTGCAGGACGGAGAGCCAAAAATGATGGAGACCGAGTCTACTAGCACCGACTTTATCCGAGACATCATTACCAAAGACCTGGGGACGAACAGATACGGCGGCCGGGTTCACACTCGATTTCCACCCGAGCCTAACGGCTATCTGCACATCGGACACGCCAAATCGATCTGCCTCAACTTTGGAATCGCGCAGGATTTCGGCGGTCTGTACAATCTACGGTTCGATGATACCAACCCCGTCAAAGAGGACGTAGAATATGTAGAGTCGATCCAGGAGGATATCCGATGGCTTGGATTTGACTGGGAGGATCGACTGTACTACGCATCAGATTACTTTGAGCCTCTCCACCAATTCGCAGTGCAGCTCATCAAGGGTGGCACGGCCTACGTCTGCGACTTGAGCGCCAAAGAGATACGCCATTACCGTGGTACATTGACCGAGCCCGGCGCCGCGAGTCCATATCGTGACCGCTCGATTGAGGAGAACCTGGATCTGTTCGAGCGAATGCGAGCCGGGGAATTCGAGGATGGCTCCCGCGTACTTCGAGCAAGAATCGACATGGCATCCCCGAATCTGAACTTGCGTGACCCGGTCATGTATCGGATTCTACGGGCAACGCATCACAGAACCGGAGACAAATGGTGCATCTATCCCATGTACGACTTTGCTCATGGGCAATCCGACTCGATCGAAGGAATCACCCATTCGATCTGCACCCTGGAGTTTGAGAACAATCGGCCGCTGTACGACTGGTATCTCGATGCTCTAGAAATCTACCATCCACAGCAGATCGAGTTCGCTCGATTGAACCTCAGCTATACGATTATGAGCAAGCGCAAGCTTCTGGAACTTGTGGATGGCAAACATGTAAACGGATGGGATGATCCGCGGATGCCCACGCTATCGGGATTGCGCCGGCGAGGATACACGCCGGAGGCGATTCGGAACTTTTGCGATCTGATTGGAGTGGCCAAGAGCAACAGCGTGGTGGATATCGGCATGCTCGAATACTGCATCCGACAGGATCTCAACAAGCGCGCCCCGCGCGTAATGGCTGTGTTGCGTCCCCTTCGAGTGATCATCGACAACTATCCGCAGGATCAAGTGGAAGAGATGGAAGCGCTGAACAACCCAGAGGACCCGGCCATGGGGACACGCAAGATCCCTTTCTCACGCGTGCTCTACATCGAACGGGAGGACTTTGAGGAGAACCCGCCGAAAAAGTACTTCCGCCTGGCGCCCGGCCGCGAGGTACGGCTCAAGCACGGATACCTGATCACCTGCGTGCGAGTCGTCAAGGACGAGGAAACCAACGAGGTGGTCGAACTGCACTGCACTTATGATCCTCAGACACGTGGCGGTGCGGCGCCAGATGGACGCAGGGTGAGGGGAACACTGCACTGGGTATCGGCCGCCCACTCGCTCCCAGCGCAGGTCCGCCTGTATGATCACCTCTTCACCAAGGCAGACCCATTCGACACAGAGGAGGGCTCTGACTACAAAACCAACCTCAATCCGAACTCGTTGGAGACATTAACGTCGTGCCGCGTGGAACCCAGCCTGTCCGGTGCGGCACCTGGAAGGCGCTACCAGTTCCTGCGAAAGGGTTACTTTTGTGTCGACGCCGAGTCAGGAGATGGAGCGCTCTTGTTCAATCGGACCGTGCAGTTGCGGGACACCTGGGCCAAGATCAAGAAAGCTCAAGCAAAGAGATCGTGAGCCACTCAGGGGGCCGAAAATCCGGGCGCCGGTGGCTCGGCCGGCTGCTCCACCGCTGACGTGCTTTGCGCACGGTCTCAGTTCTCGCGAACCCGTGTTGATCACACCCACTCGACACGGACTACCCGCAACCATCCCATTCGTGGAAGCGGTGCCCGTCTCACGAATGGGCGACGCCCCCGACGCAAATCCTCGGTCATGGGCACGGTGACAGATGGAGTAGTGGTCTTTCTGTAGGATATGCACTTGGTAGGATTGCTGCTCTCCATCGTCGTTGGGCTCATCCCCACCGTGATTTACGGCGGGTTTGTCAACTGGCTCGACCAGCATGAGAAAGAGCCCTGGTGGTTGCTGACGCTTGCCTTCGTCTGGGGCACGGTCCCAGCCGCCGCCATCGCGCTCGTGGCCCAATGGGTCCTGGACATCCCCACAACTTGGGTCTTTTCCGGCGCCAGCCTGGCCTACGAGATCCTTGGCAGCGGCGTGTGGGCCCCGATCACCGAAGAGGTGGCCAAGGGACTGGGGGTCGTCATCATCCTGCTGCTGGCGCGTCGGGAGATGGACAGCGTCCTGGACGGCATCATCTATGGAGCGATGACAGGACTGGGATTTGCCCTCACCGAGAACGTTCTGTATTTCGGGACGGCCCTTGCCGAGGATGGTTGGGGAAGCTGGGCGATCGTTGTGTTGCTGCGGACGATTCCGTTCGGACTGAATCACGCACTGTTTTCTGGGCTGACCGGCGCCGGCCATCGGGGCAACGGCGTACCTGCATCGAAAAGCTTGGGCCAGATTCGCTGCTCCCCTTGCCGGACTGGCAGCGGGAATGGTCTTGCACAGGATCCACAACCTGGGTGCGGCGCTCGCGCGAGTCAGTTGCTGGACGATCTGCGCCAGCTTTCTCTTTGACTGGGCCGGCGTCTTGTTCTTGGGGGTGTTGGTCATACTAATCTGGCGCCAGGAGAAAAGCTGGATCGCTGAGCAGTTGCCTGGGGAGATCAGCGACGATATGTATCGGCTGATTGCTTCTTGGCGACGCTGGCAGAGCGCCCGATGGAGCGTTCTGCTGCGCGGGGACACAAAGACCTGGTGCAAATTGCACCGGGTTCGCCGATCCGCGATCGAACTAGCCTTCAAGAAACACAGGCTGGCCGTTAGCGGCCTACATGTCAAGACAGAGCAAGAGATCGATGACTATCGCCGCCAGTTGGCAGAGTTCAACAGCCAATCAGCCAGAGGCTAACCTCGATTCCACCAGCACAGTGCTGATGATGCGCTTCTGGGCGCCGGGCAATGGGTTGACCCCGCCGCTCATACCGCGCTGAGACACCCACCGGCTCTGCATGCGATCATCCAGGGGAGATTCTCGGCCATGGGCTCAAGATGTGTGGTTGTCGGCTCCGTGGAGAGTGGCAGCAGCCACACCGGTCCCTTGTCCCCTGCGCTGCATCCCGCGCCGTCAGCCGGCTAATCCACCCTGGCTGGGCTGGCCCGAAAGCGAGATACGGCCGCCGTTGCACCGCCCACTAATGGCACGAAAGGATGATGGCGCAGTTTCCAATGGTAAGATATACTACGCTTGGATTGGCTGGCCTACGAGAGCCGTCACCATTTAGTCTCGACGTGATGGAGGCGATTCTGCTACAGATCGTGATTCATAGGATCAACGAGAGATCGGGACCGCCTTTCCTCGCGCAGAAAGACTCTATTCCAAGTCCTTGAAGGTATCCGTTATTCGGCATTGTTGGGCGGCCGGGGTGACCACCGGCACGTCCGCGGAGGAAGTATGAGCCTAAAAATCATCCCCAAGGAAAAAATGGGAGAGTTCGTGGCCAACATGATGGGAGCCTATCGCGTCGTCGGTCCGCGACAAAAGGAACACCAATTCATGTTCGGTCCGATCGAAAACCTGGACCAACTCCACCTGGACTACAATACCACCATTCTCCCACCAAAAAAGTATCTGCTACCGCAGCACGAGTCACTGTTCAAGTTCAACGCCGACACCTTTGACGCAGAACTGACGATTGATGATCAGCCGACCGTGATACTGGGGGTCCACACGTGCGATCTTCACGCAATACAGTTGCTGGATCAAGTTTTCCAGAGGGATCATCTGGATGAGCACTACATGGCCCGCCGGGAGAACACCATTTTGGTCGGAATCGAGTGTCTGGAACCGTGTGATGATCACTCGTTCTGCAAGAGCATGGGCACCCTAACTCCACCGACGGGGTGCTATGATTTGCATCTTACCGACATCGGCGACTCGTATGCGGTGGACGTTGAGACAGAGAAAGGCGCATGGCTCGTCGTCCGGCATGCCCAGGCGAGAGATGCCGACGATGAGGACTATAAGCGAATCAACAACATACTGAGCGAAAAGTGGCCGCGGTTCCCCTACAAACTGGACTTTGATGTCGGCGAACTCCCCGCCCTGATGAGTGTCAGTCAAAAGAGCCCTCTGTGGCAACAATTGGGAGAGATCTGCCTGGCATGTGGCTCTTGCACCAACGTGTGCCCTACCTGCTACTGCTTTGATGTGCGTGACAAGGTAGACATGTCGCTCGCCGATGGGCACCGGGAACGGTTCTGGGATTCCTGCCAATTGGACGAGTTCGCTCTGGTGGCCGGCGGACACGACTTTCGGCCGAGCCGTGCAGCACGACAGCGGCACCGATTCTTCCGCAAGGGCAAGTATCAAACCGACGCTTATGGACTGCTCGGCTGCGTGGGGTGCGGCCGGTGTGGTCGCGCCTGCCTGGTAGAGATCACCCCCGTGAAAACCTTCAACGAGCTCTACCGGCAGCGGACCGGTGGGGCGCGCTAGTAGGAGGCAATGATGGTCAGCTCGATTTACCTCCCGGAACCGGCCCGCATCTTGGACGTGCAGGAAATGACGACTCTAGAGAAGCTCTATACGCTCGAGTTTCTTGGCGGGCGTCCTCTGGGGCACAAGCCGGGGCAGTTTGTTGCAGTTTCCGCCCTGGGCATAGGCGAAGCCCCCATATCCATCAGCTCATCTCCCAGCCGGAGCAATGGAACCTTTGAGCTTTGCATACGCAAGGCGGGCGACTTGACCGGCGTGCTTCACCAGAAAAAGGCCGGGGACACTCTGGGAATCCGCGGCCCCTTTGGCCAAGGCTTTCCCCTCAAAAAGTTCCAGGGCAAGGATATCTTGTTCGCCCCTGGCGGGCTCGGATTGGCCCCTGCTCGCTCGGTGATCAACCAGGTACTGGATGAACGCGGGAAATACGGCCGGGTGACGATCCTCTATGGCGCGCGCACCCCGGCAGAACTGCTATTCAAGGATGAACTGAAAGAGTGGGAAAAGCGCGACGACGTGGACCTGCACGTTACCGTGGACCAGCCCGACGACAACTGGACTGGCAATGCCGGTGTTATCACCACGCTATTCGCCAAGGTGTCGGTATATCCGCGCAACACTGTTGCCATCACCATTGGACCTCCCGTCATGTACCGCTTTGTGTTGATGGAATTGCTGGGCAAAGGCATTCCGGAGACCAACATCTGGCTATCGCTCGAGCGGCGGATGAAGTGTGGCGTCGGCAAATGCGGTCATTGTCAGATAAACAACCTATATGCCTGTCAGTCTGGTCCTTCCTTCTCGTACGCCGAAATCAAAGCTGTGGAGGGTGCGATATGAGTAAACCCAAGGTTGCCTTTTTCGATTTCACCTCCTGCGAAGGGTGCCAGCTCACCGTTCTGGATGCGCTTCAAACTCACCCGGAACTCTTGGATGCAGTTGAGATCGTCCAGTTCCGCGAGGCCATGAGCGAGAAAGGTGAGGATTATCAGATAGCCTTTGTCGAGGGATCGTTGGCCCGGCCGGCGGACGAGGAACGGCTGCGAGGCATCCGCGAAAAGGCAGGCCTCCTGGTGGCCCTGGGGTCCTGCGC
>DAOUVM010000149.1 GCA_030667645.1 Ardenticatenales bacterium
CGGGGATACGATCCACGTGGTTATAGAGACTGTCAATCTGAAACCACTCCCCCGACTGGGGGGCGGGTCGGTTGTCCTGAAAGTAAGAGTCATCACCCAGAATGAAAAAGTCGTGGCACGCGGTGAATGGAGTGCGCTGATGCCGAGCAGGCCGGCCGCGTGACGATCCCCAGCCCCCCAACCCTGCACTGCCTATCGCTGCCGACGCCGTTCTCAGTGGGGGACGTCAACGTCTATCTTTTGGAATCTGACGGCTATGGTGGAGGGCCGACTCTGCTGGATACGGGCCCGCTGTGGCAACCGGCGGAGACGGCGCTCAGGCAAGGACTGGCGGCCATGGGATATGCCGTTTCCGATCTGGACCGGATCATCATTAGCCACCCTCACGCGGATCACTGTGGGCTGGCGGGCAAACTGGCGGCCGAATCCAGCGCTCAGGTGCTGGCACATCCGAGCAGCCGCGCCACGCTGGAACATGGTTCGGCCGGCAGTCGGTGGGCGACCCTCTTTTACCGAAAGTGGCTCACACGGAGCGGCGTTCCGGCCCAGGTACAGGAAGCAATCGCGCAAGGCCGAGCCACCACTCGCCAATATGCCCAATCCGTGCGGGTGGACGCTGAAGTGAACGACGGAGATCGACTACGGATGGGCGGGAGTGATTGGGAGACCATGCTCGTGCCCGGCCATTCAGGCGGCCTGATCTGTTTTTACGAGCCGGAGACCGGCATTCTGTTGGCGAGCGACCACTTGATTGCCGATATCAGCTCGAATCCGGTCGTCGAGCCGCCTCCGGACGGCGAGAGCGGCCGCCCCAAGCGGCTGCTACAGTACCTCCAGCAGTTGGAGCGGGTAGCATCCCTCCGACCGGCTGTTGCGTATTCGGGTCACGGACAGCCCATCACGAACGTCCATGGGCTGGCGAAAGAACGAATCGCGTTCCACTACCAACGGGCCGATCAGGTATGGGAGAGTCTGGTGGAGCGCCCGGCGACCCTCTTTGAGCTCGCCGGCAAGCTGTTCTCTGTTGAACTACCCCCGATTCACCTGTTCTTGGCTCTCTCCGAGGTTCAGGGGCACCTGGACATGTTGGAAGACGCCGGTCGCGCCCGCTGCTCAACGGATGGTCCGATCTGTTACTGGACCGCGGAGCCCATCTCCAACTAGAGACAAGCGATGGCCGAGTGACCGGTGGCCGCCGTGCGCTTTTTATTCAGGCCGGGCTCCCCCAGAACGATCAGGATGACCGGGCTGCGGTTGGTCCGCACTCACGAGGGGGTTGTGGAGCGACTCTGCCCGTTTCGACCTGGCCCAGGTAGATCAGTGATTCCACGTCATTGACATCATCAGGAGCATAACGGGCGACGACCGTCCGGACGCGTTCCAAATCTTCCTCTGAGGCCAGGCCGAGCATCCGAGAGATATCCGCCGCGTCCTGAACACGCGAAGCAGCAAGCTTAATCAACACCAGATAGGGGAGATCCAGCACCGGATAACCGGCCGGGTCCTGACAACCACGCGCCAGCGCCGCATCCAGCCAGGGATATTCACCCAGAATCACGTCTATCTCGGTCCCGTCTGCTGAGCGATACCGGCAGCCAGGAGTAGCCAAGGGGGAGACAGCGCGGTACCCGCCCGCATCCAGTCGCTCCCGAACCTCGACCTCATCAGAATGGCGAACGAGGATATACAGATCCTTAGTCATCCGCTCGGGCATGTAGGCGCGAGTGGCCACGCCGCCGATGATGACCCAAGGGATGCCTTTGAGAATTGGTCGCAGGTCAGGCCAGGGATTCATCGCGGTTCTCCTGTGCACGAACTGAGGCGCTGGCACCTGCACGCCAGCACCCGGCCGAATGCGCCGGCGACAGAGATCTATCAGAAAACGCCGACGCTGCACTGCGGTAAGCTGACCATCAGGTGCAACAGCAGCTATCCCAGATGGAAGACCCATTACGCCTCCCGTAAGCCGTCCATGACACCAGCATTATACCGGGTTCGGTGGGCACGATCAAGAAACCCTGCGGAGAGAATAGCTGGGATTCGGAATAGACGTTGACAAGTCAGCCCTGGTGGGTTACACTATCAGCAACTGGTCTGACCACTTGCTGATGAGGCGCGCAAATGCCTGATTGGACCCCACCGTCACGGCCGGCAGAGCTTGCCGAACGGCAATTGATTCGGGGGATTCTGGAGGGAGAGTTCCCCATCGGAAGCACCCTTCCCGCCGAGCGAGAATTGGCCACGCGACTCGGCGTCACGAGGCCGACGTTGCGCGAGACACTTCAGCGCCTGGCTCGGGACGGCTGGATTACCATCAAACAGGGCAAACCCACCCGGGTCAAGGATTTCTGGTGGGAAGGAAACCTCAATGTGCTGCGGGCCATCGTTCGCTACAGCACCGAGATTCCGGCCGATTTTATCCCCAACTTGCTGGCTGTCCGGCTGGCTCTGGCACCGGCTTATGCCCGAGCAGCGATCGAGCGGGAACCGGAAACGATCATCGCATTCCTTTGCCGGTATCCGGACTTGAAGGATAATGCCGCCACCTTTGCAGAGACGGACTGGTCACTGCATTTGGCTCTCATTCGCGCCTCGGGCAACCCGGTATACATGTTGATCTACAATGGCTTTGCCGGATTTTACGTGGAGATGGCTCGGCAATACTTTGAGCAGGTGCAGGCACGGGAGAGCTCACGCACGTTTTATGCGGCGCTGTTGACGGCCGCAGTTCAGGCCGACCCAGCGGCAGCGAGCGCTGCCAGCCTTCGGGCCATGGAAGAGAGCATTGCCCTGTGGAGAACAGTGGACGGAGGAGGAGGACCACACCGGTCTGTTGCCCACCTGGGGAGGAGAGAGCTATGAGACGCTGGAACGGATGGGGGGACGATACCTGTTCACACCCGCTGCCAGAACCGGCCATGCCCCGGCTGATCGCCTGGGTCGGACCCAGTGTGCCGCCCAGGGATGCGACACTGGATGAGGTGATAGCAACCGTGCCTGAATCCCAACTGCCGGACCATGCTTTGATCACGACCGAACCAGAGGACCGGGTGCGCCACTCGCGCGGCCACAGCCTGCCGGATTGGATCGCGATCCGCAGTGGCCAGGTAGAATCCTTTCCTGACGGTATCGCCTATCCCTCCAGCGATGACGAGGTGAGGGCGCTGCTTGACTGGACCGCGGAGCAGAACGTGGAACTGATTCCCTATGGTGGAGGCACCAGCGTCGTGGGGCACATCAACCCCCTGCCAGGCGAACGCCCCACCTTGACGGTCGACCTCGGCCGGCTCAATCGGCTGCGGTCATTGGATCAAGCCAGCCAACTGGCCACCTTTGGTGGAGGCGTGTGTGGGCCGGACTTGGAGGCTCAACTCAGAGCACACGGGCTTACACTGGGCCACTTTCCCCAGTCCTTTGAATATTCCACCCTGGGCGGCTGGGTGGTGACCCGCTCCACCGGACAGCAATCCTACCGCTATGGAAGAATCGAACGAACCTTTGCCGGCGGCCGGCTGGAAAGCCCGGCTGGGACGCTGGTCATCGCACCCTTTCCGGCCACAGCAGCCGGCCCCGATCTGCGCGAACTGATCCTGGGCTCTGAAGGACGACTGGGAATCCTCACCGAGGCCACGATTCGAGCCAGCACGCTGCCGGAAGAGGAGAGCTTTCACGCCCTTTTCTTCCCCGATTTCGCCGCCGGCCAGGCGGCGGTACGCGAGATTGCGCAGGCCCGCATTCCCGTATCCATGTTGCGTTTGAGCACAGCGGCCGAGACCTCCACCAGCCTTGCTCTGGCCGGGCATGAACGACTGATCGGTGCGCTCGAAAGGGGCCTGAGCGTGCTGGGAACCGGAGCAGAGAAATGCATGATGATGGTGGGCGTCAGCGGACGGTCCGATCTGGTGCGTCAGGCGCGCCGGGCGGCCATCAGCACAGCCAAGCAGCACAAGGCGATCCACGTGGGCAGGTACATGGGCGAGCAGTGGAACAAATCGCGGTTCACGACTCCGTACCTGCGCAATACCCTGTGGGAGTTGGGCTATGCCATCGACACGCTAGAGACGGCCGCCAGTTGGGAGCAGATTCCGGCGATCATCGACGGGATTGAGGATGCGCTCCGGCCCGGCCTGGAGGCGGAAAATGAGCGGGTGCACGTCTTTACCCACATCTCCCACGTCTACACTGATGGAGCCAGCGTCTACACCACCTATCTGTTCCGCCTGCAGCCGGATGCTAATCAGACGCTCGCCTATTGGAGAAAGCTGAAAACAGCCGCGACCCAGGCAATCCTATCGGCCAAGGGAACGATCAGCCACCAGCACGGCATCGGGACGGACCATGCACCCTACCTGGCAGCAGAAAAAGGCGCGATGGGAATGGCAGCCCTGCAGGAAGCATGCAAGCTGTTCGATCCGCAGGGGATCATGAACCCCGGAAAGCTGATAGCGGACTAGACAATCGCTACAGGAGATACACCATGTGGCAAGGAGACTGGCGCGAACAGATCTGGAGTCGACTCGACCAGCCTTTTGACCTGATCATCATAGGTGGGGGAATCACCGGCGCAGGCATAGCGCGGGAGGCAGCGCGGCTGGGGCTCTCGGCGCTGCTGGTGGAGCAGTTTGACTTTGGGTGGGGCACTTCTAGCCGCTCATCCAAGCTGGTTCACGGCGGTCTGCGGTATCTTAAATCAATGCAGTTTCGCCTCACAAGGGCATCGGTGAGAGAGAGAGAGCGGCTAATGGGAGAAGCACCGGGCTTGATCGACCCGCTGGGTTTCTTGCTAGCCAACTATGCTGGCGACAGCCCGGGTCGCTGGACGTTTCAGGCAGGCCTTTCCATTTATGACATGTTGGCATTGAACTGGAGTCACAAGCGCTACGGAGCACAGGATTTCCGGATGTTGGCGCCTCACGTCACGGTGGAAGGGCTCACAGGGGGCTTTCGGTACGGAGATGCTCAGACAGATGACGCCCGCCTGGTGCTGCGGGTGCTCCAGGAAGCAGTTGGTGAGGGAGGGATCGCCATCAACTATGTCCGGGCGGAAGAGCTCCTCCGGGACCAAGCGGGGCAGGTGGTAGGCCTTGTTCTGCACGATGTGGCCGCCGACCGATCATGCGATGTGCGGTCGGGCGTGGTCATCAACGCCACCGGCGCGTGGGTAGATCGATTGCGGGAGCAAGTGGGCGCAGAACCCAGGATGCGAGCGCTGCGCGGCAGTCATCTCATCTTTCCGGCCTGGCGGTTCCCGGTCGCTCAGGCGATCAGCTTCCTGCACCCGATCGATCGACGGCCGGTTTTCGCCTTTCCCTGGGAGGGAGTGACACTGGTTGGAACCACCGACGTGGATCATCAACCCGACCTGAACGAGGAGCCCTGCATCAACCCGGAGGAGGTTAGCTACCTAATGGCGGCCGTGCAATCTCAATTCCAGCCGCTGGCGCTCCAGGTCCAGGATGTGATGGCGACCTTTGCCGGCATCCGGCCGGTGATTGACACGGGAAAGGAAGATCCTACCAAGGAATCTCGCGACCACGTCGTTTGGCCCGAGTCCGGGCTGCTCACCGTGACCGGCGGCAAGCTCACCACCTTTCGACTGATCGCACTGGATGCGTTGAGAAAAGTGCGCGACTCTTTGCCAGAGACCTCCCCCATCGAGGCAGACCATCCGGTGCTCAACCCGACGGTAGTCGAGCTTCCAGCAACGATCGATCTCAGTGAGGCCGCCCGCCGCCGATTGATCGGCCGCTACGGAGCTCATGCCCCGGCGCTGATAGAAATGGCGCCGACCGAGGAACTGGAACCCATCCACGGCACCAACATCCTGTGGGCGGAACTCCGCTGGGCCGCTCGCGCCGAGGGAGTGGTGCACCTTGACGATCTGTTGCTGCGCCGCGTGCGCCTCGGGCTGCTGGCGCCAAAGGGCGGGGAATCACTGCTGCCCGCCATCCGCTCCATTTGCCAGCCGGAGCTCGGCTGGAGCGATGCTCGCTGGGAAGCGGAAGAGACAGCATACGTGCAGATGTGGCACAAATGCTATGCGCCGCCGAACCCGGCTGCGATCCCCGATTGGCGGCCGGCACTAGAGGCTGCCCGGCAAGCCAGGGAGAGGCCAACGGGCCGGTTTCCGCGGCGGAAGCAGATCGCATCGGCCGCCGTGCTGGGCGTACTGGCGACGGCGATTGCCTGGTATTTCTACCGGTCACGCAACGGCAGAACTTGACACTTGACAAGGGGTAGCTCCCCAATTGAACAGTGAGTCAGGCAGTGAACCGTGATATGATTGCAGAGTTGTTTCCGAGCACCTGCTTTCACCGCAAAGTACCTGTCAGGGAATAACTCTCCGTTTTCAATGGTGATTCACGGATAGAGCGATCACAGAGCCACCAGGTTGTTTAATATCAAGAGAGAGTGGACAAAGAGCGACATGTAGGGGAAGATAGCATTGTCCAGCCACGGGCGCCAACCACGAGAAGGAAGTCTATGAACCGCGACATTATCCTGGCGATTGACAGCGGCACCCAGAGCGTGCGAGCACTCTTGTTC
>DAOUVM010000138.1 GCA_030667645.1 Ardenticatenales bacterium
AGCCTTTGCTCTGTGGGTGGAAATCTGGACCCTGGCCGGCGAGCGGTGGCCGCCAAATGGCATCCCGGCCGGCTGGCGGGTGTACGAACATCTCAAACAAGCGCTGGCTGGCACGGGGATCAGCGAAGCGCAGGCGTCTGCCTTTGCCGATGACTACTTTCACCGCCAGGGCGAATGGGGCGACCTGGAACTCGTCAGCAATCATCAGCACCCCATTGAGGCGCTGGTTGCTGTGTCGCTCGATTCAGAGTTGGTTGGTCTGGGCAGTGAGTGAATCTGATGCTATGGCCCGGTGGCGCAGGGGCGGACTGAGCGTGAATGAGCCCGTGGGGAGCGCAGAGCCTCCTGCGAGGGTGCCCAAGCCCATTTCCGCTCAATCCTGTTCAGAGCGGCAGCGATTTCACCAGCAGGTGTCATAGTCTTGGCCGACGATCAACCTCAATGATTCCGCCCGCCCGGAATCCTGCTCGTGTATCACATTTTCCTCTCGTACACGAAAGAGCGACTGCAACCAGGCAAGGTCGCTGCCCTTGGCCGATTCAGAGTAGTAGACTATTTTTGTCTGAGAATAATCTCTCCTGTCGGCGTTGCCGATGACTGGGATATAGCCGTAGCGATAGAGCCGATCGGACGCCAGTAGATCCCAGTCGACGTGCTCGGTCCCATTCCAGACCTCCACCCGAACTGCCCCTTGCTCCGCCCGGTTGACTGATGCGGGGCTCAGGACATCGGCGATGATCGGTTCGATCTCGGGCCACAGAGGTAGGTAGACGCTACCCCCGTGCGGGGTTGTGTAGGGTTCCACATGGCTCCAGCCGATGTTGCGCCGGTTGATGTTGGCCGGGTCGAGCTGAGCCGCCGTCACTGCCAGCGAGAGGAGGTTGCCCAATCCCAGGTTGGTTTCGAATAGATGGGCCATCTGTTCATAGAGCGAAGGGACCGCTTCCAGCAGATTCATCTGCTTCGCCCTCTGCCACATCGCCTCCAGCACCTGCTGCTGGCGCCGCTCGCGCGAGAAAACGCTGGTCGTCTTGCGAGACCGCGAGTACCAGAGGGCGAGTTCGCCATCCATGTGCTGGATGCCTGGTTCAAGCGAGATCCGATAGTATTCGCCTTGCTCGTTGGGGTAGGGCCAGTAATCCTCCAACCGGCAGTGAACCGGCACGTCGATGCCGCCCATGGCATCCACCAACCCGATAAGGCCGTCGAAATCCACCTTGATGTAATAGTCGGCGCTGATGCCCAGATTGTACAGCATAGTCTGGTTGAGCAGCCCCAGGCCGCCGCCGTCATAGTCGTTCATCTCGCCATACATATCGGCGAAATTGATCCGGCTCATCCAAAAATCGGGAATGTAGACATAGAGATCACGCGGGATGGATAGTATGGCGGCCGTCGGGATGCTCGGGTGTATCACCACGTACTGCACCAGGTCGGTGTGCCAGTCATCCCAATCGGGGCGCTGGTCACTTCCCAGCAGCACAATCGTCACTGCATCGTCGGAGATCGGCTGGAGGGGCACGGCCGTGGGATTGGACAGTGTGGCGGTGGCGGTCACCTCAACGGTGACCATAGTCGGCCGTATCGCGGCAAGCGGGGTGGGGGTTGAGCTGGCCACGGACGTGGGCAATAGATGGATGGGCGTGGATGACGGATTGGATGTTGGCGTGACTGTCCAGGTAGGGGGCAGAGTGGCGGGCCGCTTGGCGACGGTTTCAGAGTGGGATGGTGTGGGTGGGGAGATGCTAGTCGTCTCCGACGGAACCGGACGGATCATCTGGCAGGCTGTCAACCCCCACACCGCCAGCATGCCAGCAACAAACAGCCCCCGGGCGGCGTGTTGCCATCTGGTCATTGGGCGGCTAATTCGGCAGAGTATGGGTTCGGACGTCTGCTCAGGCACCCGATCAGCCGGCCGAAAAGTGGATTGACCCTTGATTGGGTCTCGACGATCTCCGGGGTCTCTGAGTTTCATGGGCGGCCCAGTGTACTTGGATTCGGCCGGCCGGTCAAGCCATCGATGTGCGGCCCACTGTCCCAAACACGGCGGGTGTGGCCGCAAAGACAGAGTTCACCCGGGTCCACCGATGTTTTAGCCTCAACGCGCCGCTGCAGCCGATGCCGCTCCTCCGGGACCCAGATGTGGTGTGGTGCGGGCTCTCTCAACAGGCACCCACACTTTGGTCCCTTGTTGATAGGGTGCACTGGAGGCGAGAGTGGTGGTTAGGGCGACGAAAGGCACCACAGCAGACCGCACGCGCCCTCCCGGCGCGCGCTCATTCTGATCATCGGGTGCGGCTGCCCGGCGACCCAATGCCAGGCAGTCACACCCGCTTTGTGGCTAGATCAAGCTGGCGATACTAGCTCTGTTGACCTTTGAGGATCGCCCAGCCAGCGGCCAGAAGAGTAGCCCCCACCAACACGATTGCCACCAATCCAAAGATCGTTCCCTGGCTCGGCGCCGCACCCAGGGGGGGAATCACGGGCGGCAAGGGCGGGGTCGGCGTCGGATCGGACGGCGGTGTGGTTGGTACGGGAGTGGCCGTCGGAGTCTCCTCCGGCGGAGCCGGTGGGATATCGGTGGGTGTCGGTGTGTCGGTGAACCCGACCGGCGCTCGATCCTCTGCGGCCATGACGGGTTGCCAGAGAGTGGCGGCCAGCATGGCGACGAGCACCACCGCCAACAGATAGCACGAGATTCTTGCAGCTTTGTTCATGCGGATACCTCCTTAATAGACCCCCTATCGAAAGAGTAGGGGAAGATACACGTGAATCAGTTCGGCCGTAGCGGCCGGGTCGGGGCCCAGCCGCATGGCCGGATCTCCCAGCAGCACGTACGTGTCCAGCAGAAACAGTGAGGACGCGATGCTTCTGTTGTACAGGGCTGCCTGGCCGCCGTAGATCGCGGCACCGATAGTGATCGTGTCCGAGTCAGCAATCGCCTCGTGGAAACCCTGAGCGAGGTAACGGTGCCCGAGCAGTACCCCTTCGCCGGTGGAGCCCCAAGCCGCCACTGCGCCTCCGTTCGGCTCCAGTAACAGCCGCTCGTCCAGCGGGTCGTATGGCAGGTGTTGAAAGGCGCCTGTGTAGCACGTGAGCGAGAGGACTACCGGGAGACGGCCTACATTCTGCAGATCGACCGTGTCGTCGCGGTGCAGCAGCCTCTCCATTGCCCATTGGGAATAGGAACTGTGCCCCATATAGTTGATCACCAACTTTCCGGAAGTGAATCCCTGCTGGACGGCCGCCTGCGCTGCCTCCACCTGTGTTGGCTCGGCCGGGTCGTACTCGTGGGGCGCGCTGGCGTTTTCCGCCAAATAGATCCGACTTTTGGCCAACTCTGGGGAGATCCAGTCATCGTACAACTCGTCGCTGAGCATGGCAAAGAGACCGCCGCCATCGCTGTCGTCGGCGACCAGCAGCACCTGTTGGCTCCAGGCGCCAAAGGCTGGAGCCTTCTCATAACCGATGATCTTGGCGACCACCGCTTGGGTCTCAGCTATGCTTGCCACCGGCAGACGGCCGATGTGCAGATCGGGCAGAGGGAGCGCGTCATCCCCTACCAGAGCCAACTGGTGATCAGACACCGTCTCGATGAGCCAGGGGTCAACATCGGCTGCCAAGGCCGGCACAAAGTTGTGCCAGTCGGCGCCGAGATGGTTGTGGTAATCAATAGTCCCGTCCCCTACCAGCAAGACATAGTCGGGCAATGGAACTAGTCCGCCCACAAAGGTCCGGATTGCCTCTGGGTCCAGCAAGCCGAAGCTGAACTCGTCATATACATCCTCAATGTCCACCGATGCCACTACCAGACCCTGGCTCGAACGCAGGTCGAGCAGCGGCTGTGTCGCGGGCAGGAAATCGCCATAGCCTATCAGCAAGTAGTTGACTCCGGCCGTCGTCGTGATCAGGTCGGAGGTCTGGTCGAGAGCGGCCTCCAGCGGAGAGAGGATGGCGCCCGGACCAACCGCGAGGTAACGGCGCGGCTGCGTGGTGCTATCCTGGAAGTGAAAGACAGAGCCATCGGGCCGGCCGCCGGCCAGCCGGACCGGAGTAGTCGGATCGGCAATGTCCAAGAGGATGACGCCGGCCCCCAGGCCGGTCACGTCGTATTCCCGGTTGCCGACCTCGCCGGTGAAGAGAAGCAGGCCATCCTCCGCCACCCGACCGGCCGGGTAATCAACTTCAAAGTAGTTGAATACCATCCCGTCTGGGGGCGGCTGGCCATCGGCAGGGTCCGGGCAGGCGCCATACTCCAGTCTTAGCTCGTTGTCCCCCTCTGTCAGCCTGGCGATGTCAAGGGCAAACTCGGCATCCTTGCGCGTCCTGCCTGTCCAGACAATGTCGCCTATCCAGCGGTCGTTAACATAGGCTATCAGGTGATGGGTTCCGTCTGTGCGGCCCTGGAGGCTGGCGCGCAGACGCGCGGATCCGCCGGCCGGTATCAAATGAGCCAGCGAAAAGGAGTAGCTCTGGGTCGTGTCCGGGCACCCGGTTTGCAGAGCCCGGAGATCGGTCCAGTACCAGTGATCCCCGTTCGCTTCTGCGTACACCGAATCGTAGAAAAGATCTTGCTCACGGTGTAGCGTGGCCTGATACGTGACGGACGGGGTCGCATAATCATCATCTGGGCCGACCGCGCGCGTTGCCATTCGCATGCCGGCCGATCCATCCTCGTAAAGCCAATAGACGTTCACATCGGTGAACCGGCTCTGGGCCGCTTGTCCGTAAAAGAGTATCCGGTCGCCATCATCCCACTTTCCGTCTGCCTCGCCTTCCACCAGGATAGGTACTTGCCGACCGCCTACCATGAGATGAAGGTTGGCCGGGTCGCCCCCGAGCGAGAAACCGGCCGATCTCAGATCGTCGTAGCTCAACTGATAGAGCCCGTCAGTGTCCAACTCTATCTTTAGGCTGTTAGGGGCTATGGCCGGCGGGTTCACGGCTGCAGCGGCCGTCCGGGATCGTCCGGAGGTGCTGCGCCAGGCGCGCGCCACATCATAGTTGACCACGAACTGCTGAAAGAGATCGTCCCAGGAATCCCGTTCGGGGAGTATGCGAGGTCCGGGTTCTTTAAAGGTGATTTCGACCACCAGACGGTGGATGTGTTCCAGCTCGCCCTGGTCCGGATTGTAGCGAAAGGGGCGCAGCCGTAGCTGGAGGACTCGCAGGTCGCGCATCCAGCCGGTCCCGTCGGCTTGTGCCGGCGACCAAGGAATCAAGATATCGGCGTCATCGCCGTTGCCCACAGAGGGATCGGACAATGGGTGGAACGGGTCGATCTCGCTCCCCAGCCGGGCCGGCGCCACGGTGGGCGCGATGGCATAGTCGAGCGGGATTGTCTTTCCCTCAGCCGCCACTACCTGGAGCGACCAATCCCCGGTTGGGGGCAGACCCACCAGCAGGCCGAGCTCGGGCAGGGCCGGTTGGCCCGGGACGGCGCTGCCCTCTGTGAGGCCAACGGCCGTCAAGGATAGGTACTGCTCTGTCCCGATCTCCATCTGCTCAAGGGTGCAATCCTGCTGCAGGGTGAATTCCTTCTCGAGGGTGAAATCGGGGACTGACAGCTCCAGCAAGAGCCGGCCTGGAGTTGAATCCAACACTGAGAGCTCGGCTGGTCGTTGGGCAGATGGTGGGCTAGCCCCCTCAAGCAGGATGGGGCTAATCAACATCAAACACAGGGCAATGAGGATGCCAGGCAGTCTCTTCAATTCTTCATCCAAGGGCAATCCGCAGAGCGATGCGGTGCGGCGTGAGCATCGTCATCATTGACGATAGCCAAATCGGTGGTGCTGTTGTACTCGTGCATTATCATGAACACGGTCGGCAGGGCTGACACCTCGCCGTGAGCCGAGTTGACACCAAAGTCATTGGGTCTCACGGTGGCGAGATGATACCAATTCACCAGGCTATCGTCAAGGGATTCCTCTGACATCGGGCCGGCAGAGACCGAGAAGAAGCGACAAGGGTCGCACTCGATCTCCAATGGCAGGATATCGATCGTGCTGGGGCCGACGTTCTCGATCGCCACTTCCATCTCCACTATGGCGTCATCCTGGCGGTCCAAGCCGTCACTTGAAGTTTTCCTCCTTCCAACAACATGGTTGCTCACTATGGCCAAGCTGTTCAATCGGGAACGCCTTGCTGGTGCAGATCTTTGCACGCCTATCGACTATAAGTTTAACAGATGTCCGTAACTGATAGGTAAACACAAGGTCAAATCCGGGTAAAGTGACCGATTCAAGGCGGCAAGGAGAGAGTCTCTCAAACCTGGCTGGGCTACTCTGTCATAGAGCGTGCTGGAGGGTAGCGTTGGCCGGCTAGATTGCCTGCACTCGCTGGAAGCAGCTCCAGCCAGCGCGCAGGCAGCCGGCGCCGACTGGATGAGCACCCTCGAAATGATCGGAAGATGTTGCTCCTCAATCGGCTGTTCTCCCTCCCCAAGCTGGTCCCATGGTGTCCAGCAGCCGACGTAGAAGGGAATGCAGAGGATCTCAGACCCCATTGGCCTTAGTGTTATCTGCGCGCGGCAGTAGGACGTTCAGTCATAGGATGTGCACACAAGAGGACCGCGGACTGCCCTCCTGTCACTTCCTCTGGGGCCACCGCCACCTTTGGCCAATTGGGACTTTGGTCGCAGACAGTGGTCGTTGAGCAGTGTATAGTGACTGCGACCGGCAAGTGGCTATGCGGCCGAGATTGGAGACGGAGCGAATGATGTCAGACTTTATGGTCATAAACGAACAGCCCCGAACCGTACGACGGCAGATTGTGCTCATTGACGAAGAGCTGTGCAACGGTTGCGGTGCGTGCGTGGCCCCCTGCGCCGAGGGGGCGATTGTGATGGTGG
>DAOUVM010000194.1 GCA_030667645.1 Ardenticatenales bacterium
ACGGGCCGGGTGGACCGTG
This sequence comes from Ardenticatenales bacterium, assembly GCA_030667645.1. Lineage (GTDB taxonomy): Bacteria > Chloroflexota > Anaerolineae > Promineifilales > UBA4811 > GLR113. The sequence goes on from DAOUVM010000194.1 coordinate 20, forward strand.
GGGTGATCAATGTAGGAGAGGATGTAGAGATCGTTGGGCTGTCTGAGAAAACGCGCAAGACGACCTGCACCGGGGTGGAGATGTTCCACAAGCTACTGGACCAGGGGCAGGCAGGCGACAATATAGGGGTGTTGCTGCGCGGTATCGGGCGAGAAGAGATAGAGCGGGGCCAGGTTCTGGCCAAGCCGGGGAGCATCACGCCGCACCTGAAGTTTGAGAGCAATGTATATGTGCTGCGGAAGGACGAGGGAGGGAGGCACAAGGCGTTCTTCCCTGGGTATCGGCCGCAGTTTTTCATTCAGACGATGGATGTGACGGGCGCAATCAGCCTGCCAGAGGGTGTAGAGATGGTGATGCCGGGTGACAATGTGACCCTGCATGTTGAGCTGATCACACCGGTGGCGCTGGAGAAAGGCTCAAAGTTCGCCGTCCGAGAGGGTGGCTTGACAGTTGGCGCGGGTGTTATCACCGAGGTCATTGACTAGAAAGGCGGGCTTGCTGTCAGGTGAGCGGCTGTGGCGCCGATCGCCTGAGATTGGGTTCATGAGCGAGGGAGTATGGCCAAACAGAAAATCCGGATTCGTCTCAAAGCATACGATCATCGAGTGCTAGACCAGTCCGCCAAGCGCATCGTAGAAACGGCTGAACGGACCGGCGCGAAGGTATCGGGCCCGGTGCCGCTGCCTACCAAGCTGGAGCGATTCACGGTGCGTCGCAGTACGTTCATCGACAAGGACTCGCACGAGCACTTTGAGATACGGACTCACAAGCGCCTGATTGATGTGCTGGAACCGGATTCCAAGACAATTGACACCCTCATGCGGCTCAATCTGCCGGCCGGGGTGGACATTGAGATCACGATATAGGTTTGTGCCATGATTCTCACGGGATGATGCGGCCGGATCTGACGGCCGGCAGTCCTTGGGAGGAATGAATGAAAGGGATTCTAGGCAGGAAAGTGGGTATGGTTCAGCTCTTTGACGAGCAGGGAAAGGTGACGCCTGTGACGGTCATTGAGGCCGGACCATGCTATGTGACCCAGGTCAAGGTGCGGGAAACAGATGGTTATGATGCAATCCAGTTGGGTTTTGGAGAGATCAAGCGCACCAAGCTAAAGCGGCCCAGTGCGGGGCATCTGGGGCTGCTCAAGACCAGCGACAAACACCCAGTGCGCCGGCGATTCGCGACGGAGGTGCCGCCCGTGCGCCATCTCCGCGAGTTCCGCACCGGAGACGCAGATCAGTACGAACTTGGCAACGAGATCACCGTGGACGTGTTCGAGGTGGGTGATTCCGTGGACATTGTGGGTAAAGCCAAGGGTCGGGGCTTTGCAGGTGTGATGAAGCGACACGGGTTTGGGGGGGGGCCGGCGACCCATGGCCAGTCTGATCGCCAGCGCTCACCGGGCTCGATAGGTGCAACATCGACCCCCGGACGGGTGTTCAAGGGAATGCGGATGCCTGGACGGATGGGCAATAACCGGGTGACCAGTCAGAACCTGAGGGTAATACGAGTAGAAGCGGAGCACAATCTGCTGGCTGTCAAGGGCAGTGTGCCCGGACCCAAGGGCGCTCTTGTCCTTGTCAAGGAATCGCGAAAGCGGTAGTGGGAGATGGTGATGAGAGTTCCGGTGCTGAACATGCAGGGCGAGAAAATCCAAACCATCGACCTCCCGGCAAGCATCTTTGAGGCCAATGTGAATGTTGGCTTGATGCATCAGGCCTATGTGCGCCAGCAGGCGAATGCTCGGGGGGGGACGCACAAGACAAAGTCGCGGGGCGAGATCAGGTGCTCTACGCGGAAGATCTACCGGCAAAAGGGAACGGGACGAGCGCGACACGGCGCTCGCAGTGCGCCGATTTTTGTCGGCGGTGGTGTTGCACATGGTCCTCGGCCGCGAGACTATTCGCAAAAGATGCCCCGCAAGATGCGGCAGGCAGCTCTGCGCTCAGCGCTGACCGCCAAGGCTCAGGACGGTGACCTGGTGGTTGTGGACGCATTGGCGCTGGAGAAACCAAAAACACGGCGAATGGTGGAGATATTGAGTTGCCTCGCAGGTGACGCCAGCGCACTGATCCTTTTGAGCGAGAGAAATGAGAATGTGGAGGGGTCCACGAGCAATATCCCTAGTGCCAAGACGTTGCGAGCGAACTACCTGAACATCCGTGATCTACTGTCGTATGACAAGATTGTGATGCCGATGGATGCCCTGGAGGTGGTGAGGAACTGGCTGGGTGGCGAGGTGTCCATCGACCGGGATGAGGCTGGCGCCAGGGAGGAGAACGACGATGCATTATCGTGACATAATACGCCGCCCTGTGGTCACCGAGAAATCGACCGAGCTGGCGGATGAGCATTTCCAGTATGTGTTTGAGGTGGATTCGCGAGCCAACAAGCATCAGGTCAAAGAGGCGGTAGAGTTGGTCTGGCCCAAGGTGGATGTCGTCAAGGTGCGGATCATGAACATGCCGGCCAAACGCGCCAAGCGATGGCGCAAGATGATCACCCGGAAGCAAGGGTGGAAAAAGGCGATCGTCACGTTATTGCCTGGGCAGCGGTTGGAGATGTTTGAAGGTGTCTAGTGAGAGCCGCGGTGAGAGGCTCAGGGTGAGCCGGGCTTTGCTCCGGGTTGGGGCAACGGCTCGCGCAGCACCCGAGCGGAGTTCATCGTTGGAGGATGAGATATGGCGGTAAAAACATACAGACCGACTTCGCCGGGCCGCCGGGACATGACGGGCCACTCGTTTGAGGAGATTACGCGCACGAGGCCGGAGCGCTCGCTGCTCCGACCCCTGAACAAGCGTGCCGGACGCAACTTCCGCGGCAAGATCACTGTGCGGCACAAGGGTGGCGGACACAAGCGCCGTTATCGGGTCATTGATTTCAAGCGGAAAAAGATCGGAATAGAGGCCCGGGTGAGCTCTATTGAGTATGACCCCAATCGCTCGGCGCGGATCGCTTTGCTGATCTATGCGGACGGCGAAAAGCGGTACATCATTGCGCCACTGGGGGTTCGCGTCGACGATGTGCTGGTGAGCGGCCCGGAGGCAGAGGTCCGGCCGGGAAACGCCGTGCCCATTGCCAAGATTCCGCTGGGCATGCAGATACATAACATTGAGCTTCAGGAAGGCCGTGGCGGGCAGATGGCCCGTTCGGCAGGTACATCAGCTCGCGTGTTGGCCAAGGAAGGCACCTATGCGCAGGTTCGGCTCCCCTCCGGTGAGGTTCGCCTGGTGCGGCAGAGTTGTATGGCCACGATTGGGCAGGTGGGAAACGTCGACCACGGGAATATCAAACTGGGCAAGGCGGGCCGCAAGCGGTGGCTGGGTGTGCGCCCGTCAGTTCGAGGTTCGGCAATGTCGCCGCGGGACCATCCGCATGGCGGCGGCGAAGGACGCTCCCCGATTGGCATGCCTGGACCCAAGTCGCCCTGGGGCAAGCCGACGTTGGGGGCGAGGACTCGGCGCAATAAGCGCACCGACAAGTACATTGTTCGCCGGCGCGGCAAGCGGCGCGGATAGGTAGCCCCGCTCGCGCTGGACTCTGCCCCGCTTGCGCTGGACATTGTCCCGCTCGCGCTGGACTCTGCCCCGCTCGCGCTGGGCTCTGGACCGCTGACGCTGGACTAGGCAGGAGGCCCGACGTGTCACGATCACTAAAAAAGGGACCGTACACAAGTCCCAAACTCATCAAGAAGATTGAATTGATGGACGCCGCCGGGGATCGACGAGTCATCAAAACCTGGTCGCGTGCCAGCACTATCTTTCCACAGATGGTGGGACATACCTTGGCTGTGCACGACGGGCGCCGCCATGTTCCCATCTATATCACCGAGAACATGGTTGGCCACAAATTGGGAGAATTCGCCCCCACGCGTACCTTCCGGGGCCACATTAGAGATGAGAGAAGGCGGCGCTAGGCGAGGTTCAAATGGAATTCAAGTATCGAGCGCAGGCAAAGCATATACCGATGTCACCGCGCAAAGTGCGACTGGTGGCGGACGTAGTGCGCGGTATGGACGCAGGGGAAGCACTCACGACGTTGAGCTTTATGCCTCAAGCGGCCGCGCGGCCAGTTGCCAAGCTGATTGGCTCTGCAATGGCGAATGCGGAAGAGAACTTTGGCGCGGAGCGGGAGAATCTGACCGTGTCGGAGATATTTGCGGACGGGGGCCCGCGACATCGACTGGCCCCATTTGGTGGGCGGTTCGGCGGTCGTGGGCAGTTCAAGCCGATTATCAAGCGTTCATCTCACATCACGGTGGTATTGAGTGAACGTGCAGAATAAGGAGGAGTGCTTTGGGTCGTAAGGTTCACCCTCTGGGATTCCGATTGAAGGTTATCAGGGATTGGGATGCGCGTTGGTATGCGGAAGGCCGGCAGTATGCCGATTTGCTGCACGAAGACTTGGCGATTCGCAAGCTCGTCAGGGAACAGGGAACGCGGGCAGCCATTTCGCGCCTGGAGATAGAGCGCTTTCCCAACCAGGTTCAGATCACCATCTGGACAGCAAAGCCTGGTGTTGTGATTGGTCGCAAAGGCGTTGCCGTCAAGGAGTTGCGACAGCGACTTGAAGAGTTGTCCGCAAAGAGGGTGCGCGTAGAAGTAGAAGAGATCGAAAAGCCTGATCTGGATGCGTATCTGGTGGCGGAGAACATAGTGTCTCAGTTGCAGCGCCGCATTTCGCACGGCCGGGCGATGAAACGGGCGATCGGGCAGGCGATGCGACAGGGCGCGGAAGGGATCAGGATCCAGTGCAGCGGCCGCCTCGGTGGGCGCGAGATGGCGAGCACCGCTTGGCAAATGGAAGGCCAGGTACCCCGAAACACCTTGCGAGCGGACATTGACTATGGTCTGGCTGAGGCACTGACAGGGTTTGGGCGTATTGGTGTCAAGGTCTGGGTATACAAGGGCGAGGTGCTGGGCGACAAGCCGGAGCCCCGAGACGTGTATGTCAGCTAGACGGGGTTTGAGTGAGGTGCGGACATGTTGATGCCAAAGCGGGTAAAATACCGCAAGCGATTCCGCGGACGAATGAAGGGCAAGGCCACGCGCGGCAACACCGTTGCCTTTGGCGAGTTTGGCCTCCAGTCTCTCGACCCGGCATGGATCACCAGCCGTCAGATCGAGGCGGCCCGCCGGGCGATGGTTCGCCACATGAAACGCCGCGGAAAGCTGTGGATTCGGATCTTTCCCCACAAGTCGGTGACCAAGCGGGCGGCCGAGACCCGGATGGGAAAGGGCAAGGGTGCAGTGGATCATTGGGTTGCGGTTGTCAAACCCGGTTGTGTGATGTTTGAAGTGGGCGGCGTGACAGAGGAGATCGCTCGTGAAGCGATGCATCTGGCATCATACAAGTTGCCGGTCAGGTGCCAGGTCATTGGACGGCCCGACATTGGAGGCGGTGTGTGATGCAGGTGCAGGAGATACGAAACACGGGTACTGCCGACATTCGGAAAAAGTTAGAGGACGCGCGCGAAGAGTACTTTAATCTGCGTTTTCGACGGGCTTCAGGCCAGTTGGAGGACTATACCC
>DAOUVM010000098.1 GCA_030667645.1 Ardenticatenales bacterium
ATCCTGGGAACGATCAACCTGCTCGAATGCTGTCGGCATTCCAGAGTGAGCCAATTCGTATTCGCCTCGTCGGCCGCCGTTTACGGAAACCCGGAGCGCATCCCCATTCCGGAGACAGCCGCCACCCGGCCGCTATCCCCCTATGGCTTGACCAAGCTGACGGCCGAGAACTATCTGCGACTCTACCGCGACCTTTACGGGCTGCAGACGGTCGCACTGCGCTACGCCAACATCTACGGCCCGCGGCAGGACGCGCTGGGTGAAGCGGGGGTGGTCTGTCTTTTTATCACCAAGATTTTCAATGGGGAGCAGCCGCTCATTCACGGGGATGGCCTTCAGACGCGCGATTTCGTGTACGTGGAGGACATAGCCCGGGCCAACTTGCTGGCATTGGGGCCAGACATCCCGGCTGGGGTATACAATGCCGGCGGCGGCACCGCGTCCACCATTGTCGAACTGTTCGACCTGATCAGCGACGGCCGCGCTCCCCGCGTACACGCCGACCCCCGGCCGGGCGACATCCGGGATTCAGTGTTGGAGGTGAGCATGGCCCGGCGCGCCCTGGACTGGCAGGTGACGATCCCGCTAGCCGACGGGATACAGCGAACCTGGGAGCACTTTTCAGCCGTCGGATGAGCCTGAAGAACGGGCAGGCAGAAAAAAGACGGCCGGCACCGCACACAAGGACAACAGAGCGCTCCAAAAAAAGGCCGCGCGCAGGCCGACCTGGTCCCCCATCCACCCCAGCAGCAGCGCACCCAAGGCGCTTATCGCAAAGCTGATCCCCATGTAGAGGCCGTTGGCGGTTGCCGGATGATCCCGCCCCTGCTCCTGGACCATTGCCATGATCACCGGCGTCGTGGAAATCGTGGCAAAACCGGTCAACCCCAGAACCAGGAGCTGAGCCACGACCCCACCCCCGCGCACCTCGATCGCCAGGAAAAGCAGCAGCAGCAGCGGCCCGCCGAGAATGGCTGGCAGGAGCACTTTGCGCCGGTCAACTCGATCACTAAGGGTGCCGGCCGCCAGAGCGCCCAGCGCGCCGGCGAACTCGACCACCGCCAGCGCCGTTCCACCAGCCCAAAGGCTCTGCCCGGAACCGGTCACAAACGTGGGCAGAAAGGTGCTCAATGCCACCTGCATCAGGGAGCGAAAAAGCATGATCACTGCAAGAGGGATCATCAAGCGGCGGAGCGCCCGCCAGGTTTCACCCAGCGGCGCTGTGCGCGAGCGGGAATGCAAGGGGAGGGGAATCCTCTTGAATCGGACATACAGTACCACAGAGGTCAGGATTCCAAGCAACATCACCGGGTAGTACCCCTCCAGGGTCAGCCAGGAGACTGCCGCAACAGCAAAGAGGGGGCCTATCATCCGCGCCAATTCGCCCCCGGTCATCCACAGGCTCATGCCCGTCCCTGTCCGCCGGCCGGAGGCGTGTGAGACAATCACCGGTCCCGGCACGTGGAGGGCGGCCGAACTCAGGCCCGCCGCCAGCAGCAGGAGGGCCAGTATCGCATAGCTGGGAGCCATCCCGATCAGGCTCATGGCGATGGCGGAACCGGCCGGCGCCAGGATCACTAGCAGGCGCAGATCGATGCGGTCGGCCCACAGACCGATCAGGGGATGCAAGAGAGAGGGAATGCGGAGATAGACGGTGAGCGATCCGGCGAGCGTCAACGAGAGACTCAGCTTGTCAATGATCAGCGGAAGCAGGGGGTTGAGGAACGCGCTATAGGTATCGTGCACGAGGTGAGCGCCGGCAACGGTCAGAACTTGGCGGCTGTCAAAGCCGTTCCCCTGGGCTTGGTCGGAGCGCGCTGCGGGCAGAGTGCCAGTCGTCATGATCTTCCGGGATCCTTTCTCCCGCGAGCCATCGGTGACTGAAAGCGAGAGAGGATTCTACCAGAATCGGCCGCGAGCACAATGAGAGCGGCCGGTGGGTGGAAATGGCATTCCGACCTACGTCTGACTCGATGGCGAACACGCCACTGAAGAGCGGGATCGCGTGTCCTGTCAAGTGATCACGTTACCGCACAAGAGATCGTTGACCTGGATGCCACACCGTGCTACACTATCCCTGTCGAACAACAATCATCACCTGCGCGAGGGCCCACCATGGCAGTTCGAGTTGTTCTGGCCGACGATCATCAGATCTTCCGCGATGCACTGGGCAAGACCTTGGATGAGAACGGCGTTGACCTGGTCGGAGGGACGGGCAACGGCCGTGAGGCGGTCAAGATGGCAAAGTAACTCGCGCCGGATATCGTGGTGATGGACGTTCACATGCCCCTGCTGAACGGGATTGAGGCTACCCGCCAGATCCGCTCCAAAGCCCCCGGAACCCGGGTCATCGTGCTTTCGATGTTCACAGATCAAGAGCACATAGTCGAGGCGTTGCGGGCCGGCGCGCACGGCTATGTGATCAAGCAGTCGGCTCTGGAAGAGTTGCTGATGGCCATCAATGCAGTACATGAGGATCACTTTTATCTGAGCCCTGTGGTCCTGGCGCCGGTAGTCGAGGGCTACCTGGAATGGGTGGAGGGCCATGCACTGCCCACGCTGCACAACCTGACCAAACGGGAACGAGAGGTGCTGCAACTGATTGCCGAAGGGATGAACACCCAGGAAGCCGCTGACGAGCTAGAATTGGGAGTGAGGACCATCGAATCCCATCGATCCAGCTTGATGGAAAAGCTGGGCCTCAGCAACGTAGTCGAACTGGTACACCTTGCCTTCCAGCTCGGTATCGTCCGGACGGAGAGCTGATTCCCCGCAGTGTCACCCGCTGGGGGCAGCAACCCTAACGCCCAATCCAGGTGACTGGCGGCTGTGATAGAGCAGCCAGTTGGACATGGCGATCCCAGAGCTCCATGGAGTGGCGGCCGGCGGTCGTACCAGATCGGTGCGACTGTCCGGCTCGGATGCTCTCAGGTGCAGGGCCGGGGATCGACGTTGCGGGGGGTGGTATCAGGTACGGCCGGCGATCCGGCGCTTGATCGCTGCCCAACCATCTGCCAGGACCACTTGGGAAATCGACAGCGGCCGGATCGGTATCCCCCGAGTTGGAATATCCAGCTCTTTCTTTTCGCAGACGGTTGATTCGTTCGCCTGATCAATCTGCGGCTTGAGGGCCATCATCCGGGCATCAAGCTCCTCCGGAGGGGTAGACTCGACCAGATCGTCGATCTGCGCCATCAGGCTGATGGCGCACTTTATCCGCTCCTCGGTCTGCTCGGCCTCGTCACGCTTGGTGAGCCCATACTCTGCCTTGAGTCGGTTCAGGCGCAGGCCCGCCTGGTAGGTAGCGGCCGCAATCTCGTCCCGGCTCATCCAGCGGGTCTCATAATTCAAGACATGCTTCCAGGTCGGCCGCAACAACGCGCGAGCGTGGGCAGCAAGCGTACGGTCCCGCACGCGATAGCCGAACTGCTCCGACCGCTCGTAGCCCAAACTTCCGGGGTCCAGGAAAGGGGCCATGGGCGATATAAAGGGCCACAGGCGCTGATCGCCATCGTTCCGGCGCAGCAGTTCGCCACAATAGTCGATCGTCTCCATCACCGACCGATAGTCCTGCCCGGGCAAGCCGATCATGAAAAAGACATCCAACCGTTGGCAGCCAACGTCGAGAGCCGCCTGCATTGTCTTTTCCATACTCCGGCCAGGGTACGGCTTGCCAGTCAGTTCCCGTACTTGCGGATCGTGCGATTCCAGAGACACTTCCAGCACAAAGTTGGGCAGTGCGGCGGCGACCTCTTCCAGAAAGGCACGCGGCGCCGGAGTAAAGAGCTCAACGATCACCTCGCCCCGGTAGCCCTGAACGGCGCGCAGAAAGCGCCGCGCATACTCTATTCCTGCCTGGCGGATGTCGCCCAGCAGAAAAATGGGACCGCGATAGAGCCGGCCGATGCTCCTGACGTCACTGGCCAGATCCTCAGGCGCTCGGAACGCCGGCCGCTCCCGACCGGTGATCATCTGGGAGGCAAAGGCGGACCCGCCGCAGAAGGTACAATTGTGGACACAACCCCGGCACGACAAGGCGGCCGTGATCGGATAGCTCATCCACTTGGCAAAAGGGAGATAGCCGGCAAGGTCACGGTATCGGGCCACTGACTTTATCACGTGCCGGTAGTTGAGCATCACATGATCCAGGTTATCCGGCACGTAGGTCTGGGAATTGACGTGGAGAGTCCCGCTGCCATCGCGCCAGGTGAGATTCGGGACCCTGATCGGCTCCCGACCCGAGGCGATGGCGTCCATCAGGCGGCGCAACGGCTCCTCGGTCGAATCGCCGCGCAGCACATAGTCGACCTGCGGGAAATCACGGATGATCTCCTGGTGAAAGTAGGAAGCGGAAAAACCACCCAGCAGAACAGGCACGTCAGGGTGAGTCTTTTTGAGCAACCCGGCAATCTCCAGCGCGCCGTGGGCATGGGCGAGCCAGTGCAGGTCGATGCCAAAGACCAGCGGGCTGGGCAGCGAGGCCAGCAGCTTCTCTACGTCAAACCGCCGGCTCTGAACCATGCGGACCGCGAGATTGATGATGCGGGTCCGGTAGCCAAATCGTTCCAGGAACTCTGCCAGGGTGGTGAGCCCGATGGGGTACATCTCAAAGACCGGCGTAGATGGCACCAGGTCGCTGATCGGGCCCCACAGGGTAGCGCGCTGCCGGAAGTCATACACGGCCGGCGCGTGCAGGAGGATGATATCAGGGTCAAACACGGAGCGAGACGGCTTGGACGAGAGTGGTCAAGAAACTACTCCGGCCGGAGTGTTGGATAGGGCCATCGATCCGATGCCACGGCCCAAGCCTTCAGCCAATGCCCGCAATGCGGAACGTTGCAGAGCCATCGGGGGTTTCGATCTCCACCTGGTCACCGATCTCTCGCCCCATCAGCGCCTGTCCCAGGGGAGATGCGTGGGAGATACGGCCGCTCGACGGATCGGCCTCGACCGGGCTCACAATGCGATAGCTCTCCGGATCGAAACCCTGCTCTACAACCGTTACCCGGCTGCCGATTTGTACGGCATCCGCAGTGTCGGGCTCGTGCAGGGGTTCGCTCGTAGCCAACAGCTCCTCCAGGACGCGAATGCGCTCACTGGTGAGGGAAAGCTCCGAGCGCAGCTCCTCGACTTCGGTGATATACTCGTCCCGATAACCCTCCGACAAAGCATCAGCCAACCACGCAGTCACAGTGGGCAGGCGGTCTGTCTTTAGGCGGTCCAGCTCCAGGCGCAGCTTTTCCCATCCCTCACGGGTCAGATAGGTCACATTGTTCGCGCCGCCGGAGCTTGGCCCCTTGGTGGGCCTGGATCGTGCGCCCGCGGCCCGCACAACTGCCAAATAGCGAGGGAGCGGCCCGGACCAACCCTCCTCACCGTCCAGTTCGCCGTCGGCCGCCTCTTCCAAGGCTTCAGCCGTTTCGAGGTCCAGGGGCTCGTCCTGTTCAGGCTCCGTCCAGGCCGCCCTTGCCTGAGGTACTAGCTCCGTCCACACAGGAGCAGAGCCATTCACCTGAACCTGGACCGAACACTTGGGACAGGCAAGAACGTCTCCATCGTTTTTACCCTCCTCTATCGAGATGTCATGCCCGCAATCTGGGCACTGGACCGTTTTCCGATCGTCGTCGTTGGTAATGACCTCTGTCTTCATCTCCCCGCCATCCTGCTACTTTAGCATCTCCTCACCTTGAAACTGTCTGTCCGGGCGCAACCCGACTAGTATCTGACGATCACTGTCACTTAGGCTATCCGTCACTAGCCGAACCAAGAGGGGGCCCAAGCCCGGTCCAATCATATACCCTTGCCCGCACATGCCCACAGCGTGGACAAATCCCTCTACCTGGGGCGCATTGCCCACAATGGGAAACCCATCGGGTGTCATGGGATAGAGGCCGCGCCACGTGCGACGGACTCGAAGATTACGCAGCCTGGGCATCAGGTCGACCATTCGCCGGGAGACTTGCGGCAAGAAGACCGAGGTCTCGCGCCGGTCTGTGCCGACAATTGGCGACGCAGGGGTGATGCAAAAAAGTACCTGTCCAGTAACGTGCTGATAAAAATAATAGTTGGCCGAGCCATCGGCCGGCCGGATGTCCACGACCATCGGCCGCATGAAAGGAGCCACCGGCTCGGTGATACCTGATTCGTGCGAGTCGGGTACAACCGGTACCTCCATTCCTGCCATCCGGCCAACCTCGCTGGCCCAAGGGCCGGCCGCGTTGATCACCGCGCCGGCATAATGCGTCCCCTTGTCAGTCCTCACGCCCTTGACCCGGCCGCCATCGTAAAGAATACCGGTCACGGAGCGGTTGAAATGGAACGTCGCGCCGCGCTCCACCGCACGGTGATAGAACGCCAATGCGGCGAGCATTGGGCTAGCACTCCCATCCTCGGGCGAGAACGTGCCGCCGATGAGACCGTTGGGGTTGAGAGCCGGTATCACGTCCAGGAGCGCCTCGCGGTCCATCCAGTCGATGTTGAGCCCGTGATCCTTTTGTACCTCCAGCAGGTTCTTGAGGGCCCGCTCCTCCTCTTGCTGGTACGCTACAAAGCTGTACCCGCCTGCGATCCACTCGATATCATCCCCAAAGCGCTCCTCCCAGGTAGAAAAGATCTCGATGCTCTCGAGGCAAATCCGGATCTTGGCCTGATCAGAGTGAGTGGCGCGGATGCCGCCTATGGCGGCCTTGTTCGACCCCTGTCCCACGCTGGCAAACATATCGATGACCAGCGTTCTCAGGCCGGCCTCTGCAAAAAAGAAACCGGCCGGCGCCCCGACACTCCCGGCGCCGATGATGATGACGTCAAAAGTGTTTCTATTCATGTCCCCGGCAGCGCCGCGACGCGCGGGCCTCCACTAGTCTGCTCCGGCAAAGATCCCAAACGGAACCTCCACGAACAGCGGTCGCTCCACATTCGGCATCACCTCGTCCAGCGGCACGCCCAACTCGGAAAACGCTCGCATGACGAGAGCCTGGCAAGTCTTGCCACCGCAGGCTCCCATGCCAGCCCGGGTCTGCGCTTTGATCTCGTTCACATCCCGGCTGCCTGCCTGGATGACGTCTTTTATTTCCTGCATCGTCACGCGCTCACAGCGGCAGACAATCATATCATCAGTCAGCCGCCGCGTGTACTGGTCCATAGGGGCGCTCGCCTCGGGTGATTGCGCCCGGATGCCCGCAATCTGTCGCGCATAGTCGCGCGGTGCCCGCACCTTGACCAGCATCGTCCGGTCAGTGGCTCTTCCCATCTGGGTGCGAACCACCTCGACCTGCCCCAGAACGTCCCCCTCTGCGTCCAGCACGGTGACCACGTCTCCTTTGTGCAGCGCCTCGCGGCCGAATTCGTGGGGAATGGTGACGACAGGACCGTCCTCACCGCGCGGGTTATAGTCCACCAGCGTAATGGCAAGGCCGGGGCAGATGGCAACGCACTTGGCGCACCCGGTGCACTCTAGGCCAGTTTGTTCAGCAATGTACCGGGGTACGCCCCGGATATCATTCGGGTCAATGTATATGTTCCCTTGAGGGCAGACCAGAGTGCAGGGATCGCAAGGTATCTCTTGACGGCAATGGAAGACAGGAACGATCCCCACAACCTCTTCCGGGATCACCTTTTCCTGGGTGGCCCCCGGGCCGCTCTTTAGAATCTCCCCAGTACGTATCCAATCGGCCGGCACGTCGCCCACCGGATACCCCAGGCTGCCGGCAATCTGCACGCCCTTGATCTTTCCCGAGAACATGGCGGCCGACGCCTCGGCGATCTCTTCCGCGTCACCAGCAGTGAAAACGGAAAACCCGAACTCGACCGCCTTGCGGTGGAACTCGTCTACCGGGTCCAGCCCCACAGCAATCAACACCGTATCGCACGCAAACGTCTTCTCGGTGCCTGGGATGGGCTGCCAGTCTTTGTCAATGGCCGCTATGGTGACCGATTCGACCTCGGTCTCCCCGTTGGCGCTGAGGATGGTGTGGGAGGTATGGACGGGCACCCCGAAGCGGACCAGCTTGTCCCGGTGAACCTTATAGCCACCGCACTCTGGCAGCGCCTCTACCAGCCCGGCCACCACGATGCCCGCCTGCAATGCGTGGTAGCCTGCGATCAGCCCGACGTTGCCTCCTCC
>DAOUVM010000171.1 GCA_030667645.1 Ardenticatenales bacterium
CCCTGATCCAACACATAGGCGCACAAAAAGTTCGTGGCTTCGCGGAAGCGCTTGAGTGCCTCGACGGGGTCCTTGGTCGCGTCGGACTCGGTGCCCTCGCGCCCGCCCCAGAAAACGTAGAACCGGGCTCCCAACTCGGCGCCCAAGTCAATGGCGCGCATTGTCTTTTGCCGGGCGTAGGCGCGGACTCGTGGGTCGTTGGAGGTAAAGGCGCCATCTTTGAAGGCCGGGTCGGCAAAGAGGTTGGTGGTCGCCATCGGCACGACCAGACCGTTGTCGTCGAGTGCTCTCTTGAACTCGGCCACGATGCTGTTCCGCTTGGCCTGGGTGGCGTCGATGGGAACGAGGTCGTTGTCGTGAAAGTTGACGCCATAGGCGCCGATTTCCCCAAGCATCTCGACCAGAGCCACCGGAGCCACAGGCGGCCGGGTCGGCTCGCCAAAGGGATCACGGCCCACGTTGCCCACGGTCCACAGGCCAAAGGTGAATTTGTGTTCGGGTTTGGGTTGGTATAGATCGGTCATCGGTCACCACTCCTTTATGTTGAACCTGGGAGCCGCAACTCAGCGGTATAGAGGTACGCGCCGGCCCGGACGGGCTGGACCTCCTGCCCGTTGCAGATCAGGCGCTCGATCTTTGCTACGGAATAGAGGTTCAACACCAACCTTCGCGGGCAGGATTCTACGCGCAAATCGAAAGCGCCATCGCAGAGCAATCCCGACACGATGACGGTCTCGGCGTCGTCTATCATGGTGTAGGCGGCGCAGCCCTCGCCATCAGGCACAATATGCAGGGTGAGGGGGTCGAGCGGCCGTTCATCCACGTATTGCATGGATGGGCCGTGGGGCACCGCGCAGCCACCGCGGTAGAAAAAGGGCACGCGGTCCAGATCGGCCCGGTAGTCGAGCCAGCAGGGGCCGGTCAGGAGAGCGCCCGTCCAACCATCAGCCCACAAGCCTGCAGGCAAGTATACCTTGCGTTCGTCTGCCTCGGTCAGGATCGGCGCAACCAATACAGCATGACCAAAGAGGAACTGGTCTTCGATGTGAAAGGTGGTGGGGTCATCCTGAAACTCGTAGACCAACGGGCGCATAACGGGCAGGCCGGCCTGGGAGCTGTGATGGGCCTCACTGTAGAGGTAAGGCAGAAAACGGTATCGCAGCGCCACCATGCGGCGGAAGATGTCCTGCGTCTCTGGGGCATAGTTCCATGGCTCACGGTAGCGGGGGCCGCCGCCGTGCAGCCGCATGTGGGAGTTGAATATCCCAAACTGGGTCCAGCGCAGGTAGAGCTTGTCGCTGGGCGTGCCGGCGAATCCGCCAACATCGTTGCTCCAGAAAGAAAAGCCGCTCAACCCAAAGCTGAGGCCGCCACGCAATGAACAGAGCATATTCTCAAACGTGGACGAGTTATCACCCGACCAGTGCACCGGATAGCGCTGCGATCCGGCATAAGCGCTGCGCGCCCAGATGAGACCCTGCCCGAATTGCTCCCGGGTGACCTCAAAGGCGGCCTGGTTGTAGAGCAGTGGGAAGAGGTTGTGCATTTCCCGGCCCGAGTAGCCCTGGTAGCGTTCATAGTCGCGGACGTGCTCGCCAAAGTCCACCTTGATCGCTGAGGCGCCCAGTTCGAACAGCCGCTTGAGTTGCGCCTGGTACCATTGCACCGCCTGAGGTTTGGACAGATCAATCGTGCGTGCTTTGAAGAGCAGCATATCAAAGCTGCCCCCCTCGGCCAGTACTCCCTTTTCCTGCGCCTCTTTGAAAATGTCCAGATGTTCGCAGATATAGGGCCACTGCCACAGACACACGCGCAAGTGCTGGTCCCGGAGTTGGCGGAACATGCCGGCCGGATCGGGAAAACGCGACCCAAAGCGCCAATCGCACTGCCACTCACCCTCGGACCAGTTGGTGTCCACGTTGATCACATCGGCCGGGAAACGTTCGGCGCGTAACCGCTGCGCCGTCTCCAAGACCTCTTGCTGGCTATCGTAGCTGATGCGCGAAACCCACAGCCCAAACGACCATTTGGGCGGAACCGGCGACCGGCCGGTCAGGTCGGTGTAGGCGCGGGCAATCTTTTTGAGTGACGGTCCGTAGAAAAAGTAATAGTCAAGGCTGTCCCCCTCGGCCGCCAGCAGGTTGTGGACGTAGGAGCGGCTGCCGATGAAAAAGGTCATCGGCAAGACGTGGTTGACAAAGACGCCATAGCCGGCCGTGCTCATGAAAAAGGGGATATTCTTGTAGGTGCGGCCGCTGGTGTTGCCCATGCCGTCGACGGCCCACAAGCCCACCGTCTGCCCGCGCTTGTTCAGGCTGGAGAACCGCTCGCCAAAGCCATAGACCGCCTCGCCGGGGGTGAGAGTAAAGTTCTCCACGGCAAAGTGCATGCCTGTCTCGTGATCGTGAATCAGGCCGGTAGGGAAGGCATCAATCACCGTTGAAAAGAGCGTCTTTTGCCGGCCGCCGATTTCGGTCACCTGGCGCCCGGCGGCGTCCTGAACCTCGGTGCGGAAATCCTCGCGGTACACCTTTAACCGCAACGCTTCAGTGCGCAGCAGGTAATGATCATCGTGCTCTTGCAGCGTGACCTCAAGTTGTGGGTCGGTGATGTCGCAGGCAATCATGGGGGTGACAACGTCCGGCGCGCTGACGGCCCTGGTCAGCCGCACCCGGTACACATCGGCCCGCAGAAAATCAAGCTGCCAGGTCATGTCCCCGTAGGGCATGTCGTCGTCGGTGACGTAGGTGTGGTCCATCTCCATGCGGCGGTTGTGGTAGACGTCATAGCCCCGCGCTCGAAAGATGAAACTATTGCCCCGTCGCTCGCGGAAATCCATCCGCAGCACGCAGGAAGCCGTGCGGGGCGGGGCGCCAAAGAGATCAAAGACGTTGTCCAGATTGATCGCTTTCCGGTCGAGAGGGTGATCGCCCAGACCGACGTAGGTGTTGGGGATGGGCAGGCCAGGCGGGACCGTGGCCGGCGGGTTGAAGGCATTCGCCAGCCGGGCCGCCAGCCCTGTGTCGCCGCCGACTTGGATGCGGCCGCGCAAAAGGGCGCTGCTCAGGTCCAACTCGCCCGCCAGGAGGCGGTCGAGGACCGGGCGGGGAACGTCCACATCGAAAAAGCTGCCCACCGGGGAGAGCGTGCTGTCGTTCAACGCCAGGGTTAATGTGCGGGTGTGGTCTGGCTCAAGGATGTTAATTCGGATGCGGCCATGCACGCGGGCCAATTCGCAATCCAGCCGGTGCAGCAGATCAAAAAGGGGTTTGAGTGATGGGATGGACCTGCCCCTTTCCTGCAGCGGTGGGGCGGTGTCCGAGTCTTGCTCTAGCGCTTGCAGCGCGTCCGCCTGTAGGGCCAGCCAATCCCGGCGCTCGACGATCAAGTGGAAACGGGGAGTCCGGTAGGCCTGGCCTCCGGGGAGAAAGGAAAGCAGGCTGAACTTGATCTGAACCTGCCGCTCCAACCGCCCCTCATCCAGAAGCGAGAACCAGACGGCAAAGCGACCGGGCAGCAAGCGAGCGATCAGTTGCAGCAGAGTGACCGTGAGCCTTCCCCTGAAAGAGAAAAATACTTTGTCTGGCGCAAGGTTGTTGAGGGCCTTGAGTGCCTGGGTCTTTTTCATCAGAATCTCCCAATACTTGGACCTCCACCGGAAAAGGGGACATACAGAGCTGACAGACAAACCGGACGAGCCCAGGGGCATTCGGGTAACAGATCAACCGAAAGCCGCACGCCATCACCTCGACCGGAACGCCGGGCTGGCCCAGGAGAGGAGCTATCCATATCCGGCGGCAGGTGTTGATTGCCGATTGTCCCACGAGCGGCGCCCATGGCTGCTGTTTCCGCGATGGCCCTACCCATGCCCGGGATCATCTGATCAGGCTACACAACCCGCCGCCCACGATCAGCGCCCCACCTGCAAGATGGATCAGCCCGATGGATTCGCCCAAGAAAAAGAATCCCAGCAGGGCGCCGTAGAACGGCAGTGAATTGTAGAAAACCATAGCGCCGCTTGCGCCCAAGCGGCGAACCCCTGCATTCCAGGAGAGAAAACCAATCACCGTCGGAACGACGCCTATGTAGCAGACGATCAAGACGAGTCTGGGAGTAATATCTGGCGGAAAGGTCTGAATCTCCCAGCCGGCCGCCGGCAGCAACAGGGGCAAACCCAAAGCAATTGAAAACGCAGTGGCGGAGAGAGCTGTGCGGCTGCGCATTACCCGGCGGCCAAGGACCGAGTACACACCCCACAAGACCACCGCCCCTAGGACTATCAGGCTGCCCACGTTGCCTTTGATGGCCGGCAAGAAATCTAGCGAGCCGCCAGAGATCAGGACGGCCACACCCAAAAGGCCCACAGTCGCCCCGGCGACCTGGAATCGGGACATCGGCTCCCGGATCAACAAGGTTGCCAGCAGTCCGGTAATCAGAGGACCCAACCCGTTGATCAGAGTGGCGTTGACCGCCGTGGTGTACCGCAGGCCCAGATAAAGCATCGGACCAAAGATTGTCACGCCGCTGAGAGCCATCCCCAGCAACAACCAACGATCTTTGCCCAGCCGCCGCTCCCCGGCCGGACGCCGCTGCAATAACACTGTGAAACAGAGGAAAGCGATTGAAAAGCGGGCGGCGGCCAGTGTGAGCGGCCCAATGTCATCCCGCAGCCAACGCCCCAAGGCCATATTGGTGGCCCAGGATAGAGTAGCCAGATTCACCAGCGCGATGCCTATCAGTTGATCAGTGCGGCGCTGCCCGTCACGTCTTGGCGGAGGCGCCGGCTCTCGATGCCGGTTTCTCAACATCTAGTTGACCACTCTACTCGCTGCGCAAAGCGCACCTTGCTCGGAGAGCTGCGCCGCATCTATTCGGTCGGGGCGTCCGCCCGAGAATCTGCCCAGCCACTGGATCAGGCAGGCGGTAAAATAACGGCCCTTCCAGCCACTGCCAGCGCGGAGCGGCAATATCCTGGCTGATCGCCGGCCCCAACGCGACGTGCAGTGCGGCGACGACGGTGATGTTGACTGGCTCACATGAAAGCAGGGACGGGCTAGATCATATCACAAGGGCAATTGACGTTGAACAGCCATCAGAGGCTGGCCACACTATAGCAGCGGCCGCTAGGGCCGTCAAGATGCGTTTCTTGTATGGTGGCCACTCTGACCCTTCCGGGCATCTTCCGGACCCGAGAAGCGACACCATTATGGGAGATACCTCTGAGCTTGGTTCACAAGCGCCTCTTGCACAGGAATCGACGGAGTGTAGAATAGGTCACGATCTTCTCCGCGCGAGCGAGGCAAGCTCTTGAGCCACCATGGCTCTCCTCCCTTGTGCCAAGATCAGGCGCACCCGACCCTTGGATAATGAGACCGGAATCTCGCCGATAACGCACCCTGCTGGCGAAGGCTTTGATCAAAGCGGCCCTATTTGCTGCGGAATAGGAAAAGAAAGGAGTAGAGTTTATGCTTGATTATTCGTTCGATATGGTGTTTGCATCCCGTCGTTCGCCGACAATCGGCCGAAAGGGCATGGCTGCCACATCCCAGCCACTGGCGGTGGCAGCAGGGATGGAAATCCTGGGCCAGGGGGGAAACGCGGCTGATGCGGCCGTGGCGATGGCGGCTGCTCTTGGTGTCACCGAGCCGACTTCGACCGGCATTGGAGGAGACTGCTTTTCCCTTTTCTATGAGGCATCCGGAAAGCAGGTGACGGCTCTGAATGCTTCCGGCCGGGCCCCCCTGGAGCTGACGCTGGACAGAATCCGGCAGGATGGCTATGCGGATGGCCTGCCCATGTTTCATCCCTACACCATCACCGTGCCGGGATCATGCGCCGGGTGGTGCGATCTGATAGCGCGGCATGGCGCACTGCCCATCGCGACCATACTCGCTCCGGCAATCCGTTTGGCGGAGG
>DAOUVM010000304.1 GCA_030667645.1 Ardenticatenales bacterium
AATTTGCTCACTACAAAAGCCCACCGTGACATGGGCTTGCTCAAGATCATCGCCGCGGTGCCCCTCTCCTTCTCGCCAGCCACAGACCCCATGCCCAATAGGACAGCGAGAATGAACCCGAATTGGGTCACGTTCTTGATGTACTGCGTCATGGCATCCGCGGCGGTGGGGTCTGGGATCAGGTCGGCGAATTGCTCTGCTCCTTCGAGGGAACCCAACAACTCTGGGGTAAAGCGAGCCAGCAGGGGGGACATGAGACCAAACAGGGCAAACATGGCTGTCACCACCAACAGCCGTTTCGTGCGCCCTTGCTGCATCAACTCCTTGCGCAGGGCCGCCAGAAACACCGCCAGTTCACTGAATGGACTGGCCGCCTGGTGCGCGCGCTGCATCTCTTGGCGCGGCCGCACCGCCCACAGCCAATAGAGACCAGGTACACTCATCGCGATGAGCGCAGGATACAAGAGCCAGGGGTTCTCGATCTGCTGGTTCAAGTACACGGCTG
Source organism: Ardenticatenales bacterium (assembly GCA_030667645.1). Classification (GTDB taxonomy): domain Bacteria; phylum Chloroflexota; class Anaerolineae; order Promineifilales; family UBA4811; genus GLR113. The sequence goes on from DAOUVM010000304.1 coordinate 506, forward strand.
CAGCGTCAACTGCAGCATGATAACCTATGGCAGCGAGAAAGTACCATCCATTGCGGCGATTGAAGGCTTGCCAGACCAGGATCGAAAAGGTCACGTGGAGTACCATGGCAATCAATCGCTCGACGAGGGGCATGATGGCAATCCAGGGCGAACCGGTCAGGGCCTGAAGCTGCTGGGTCACGGCCGCCACCTGTTCGACAGAGAGACCCAACGTGGTCAGGTCCGCGTCGCGTAGGGGCATCAGGGAGGCGACAGTCGAGGCCGTCAACACGCCGCCAAACACCATCGCCTCAATCCCACCATGTCCCAGGCCCATCATTAATCCATCCTCAAAGCGACGGTAGCGCCGCAAAAGGGCATAGCCGGCCGCCCTCACCCCCTCTTCGCACACTCCGGCCGTCAGTCCCAGTATCAGCGCGGTCTGCCACCAGGGAGGCCCGGACGCGGCGCCGGCCGCTGGGAGCAGGCCAAGATCTGACAGCCAATTGTTCAGCGGGATATGGATGATCTGTGAAACGATAAAGGTCCCACAACCTACCACAAACAGGATCAACGGTGTGCGAAAGCGGCGACGCAAGAGGACGATCCAGCCGACCGGCAGGAACAGCATCAGCAAGACGGAAAGCGAAAAAGAAAGAGTGCTCATGTCAGGCGCTGATCCTCATAAAGATCTCTTCCAGGGAGGGGCGCACCCATTCATAACGGGTCAGCAATAGCTCGTGCTCCACCACCAGCGCGAGCAGGTTCCGCTTGGCCGCTGCAACGTCGTGCACTGAGACGCAGAGTTTGCGTTCATCCTCGGTCGTCACTTTGGCTACCCACGGTTGCGCGTTGAGGCGAGCCAGGAAATTCTCTGGTACCGGCAGGCCATCTCGGTCGAAATGGAGCACGGCCGCATTCACCGCATACCGCTCCAGCAATTGGTCCCGCCCAGAGACCAGCAACAGCTTCCCTTTGTGAATGATACCGATCGTGTCACACACACGCTCTACGTCCGCCAGTATGTGGCTGGACAGAAAGACCGTCACGCTACCCCGCAAACCGGCCAAGAGATCAAGCACCTCATAGCGCCCGGCAGGATCAAGAGAACTGGTCGGCTCGTCCAGGAACAATACGGGAGGTTCGTGTATGAGGGCCTGGGCAATGCCGAGCCGCTGATACATGCCCCCGGAAAAGCCTCCAATCCGCCGCCGCGCTGCATCCTGGAGCTCCACCAACTCGAGTAGTTCGTCGATGCGCCTTTGTCGATCCTTCGGCGCCATGCCAAACAGGCGGCCCACATAGTCAAGATACTCGCGCGGCGTCATCCAGTTGTAAAAAGCGGGGTCCTGCGGCAAGTAGCCGAACCGCTCCCGTGCGCTGGCATCGCCGTTCGTCGTTTCTATCCCGGCCACGCTGGCGGAACCGTTCGTAGGGTGAGCCAACCCGGTGAGCAGGCGAATGGTTGTTGTCTTGCCGGCTCCATTGCGACCCAGAAATCCAAAGATGGAGCCATAGGGCACCGCCAGATCGAGCCCCTTCACGGCCTCTACCTCGCCATAGCGCCGCCCTAGTCCAACACAGCGGATAGCAATGCCGTTGTTGTCCTGGGAACTCACCTATTCGTCCTCCCGGCCGATCACAAAGTAAGCGATTGGCCCGATGGTATTGACAAACACAATGATAACGATCCACAGCCACCGTGGCCCTTTGGTGGCGGGCCGCTTTCTCATGTCCAGCAAGGCCGCAGCTATCAGCCCTAACTGGATGAGGAAAAGCGGGACAAAAAGAGGCAGGTACTGCATCAGATCATCCATCGTCGTCTCCTAACGCATTCAGCGGGTGAGTGATGACGGCAATCTTGTGTCGGTGTCGGCCGTCTCCGGGGCAATTCTTGAGCAGATCGAGCACCGCCGGGTTGAGTGCAGCAGCAAACTTGTCCAATTCGGCCCTGGTGGCATGAACGATCACCTCAGTACACCCGACCCGGTCGGCCACCAGATCGTGTTCCGAGTCCGAGGCAACATAGTCAGCAAAACCGCGCAGCAGCGTGGCCACATACGCCGTAAAGCAGTGCAGGTGGTCCTCGCTGGTGAACCCTGCCACATCCTCTGGACCGAGGTGAGGCGCTTGAACCAGGCGATAGACCTTCTCCTGAATGCCTCTCATCGGCCTGGTCTCGGCCACCTCGATCATCTTCCCTTCCAGCAAGAGCCCAAGATGGCGATAGATAGATGACTTGGGGACAGCGGGCAAAGCACCCGAGATCTCCTGGGTGGTCATTAACTCGCCGGCCAGCGTCTGCATGATCTGAAGCCGGATCGGATGGATGACCAGATCAGCCTTTCGCCTGGCACTCATGCTACTGTTACTCTTTTCCCATCATTGGCAGCATTATCATTATTAGGAATAATAACATGCCTGTGCTCGCTTTGTCAAGCCCTTTCACTGAGAGTGCAGAAAACCAGCGTGACGCGGTCCCCTCTGCAGTTCCGCTGCGGGATGGCACCCGGTCCGCCAACTCGCACTCGGTTTGAGCCTGGCGCTTTATGAGAAACAGCTTTCGGTCTGGAATGATGCATCAAATGCACTGTACTGAGCGTACAACACAGTGTGGAAGGGCCAAACGAATGCAAAGTTGTTTTCGAAGGAGCAGGTTGCGTCTGGGTCTCAAGCGCCAGCATACACGCCGGCGCACCCTGCAGCTTGTCAGGTCTTGGCCAGTCGTCGTTGCCGCAGCATCTCGCGGATGCGCGGAGCCAGCATCTTGATGATCGGTGATGGCTCTTCCGGCTGCCACGCCTTGCGCGCTTGCCTGGCGGGAACAGGCCAAACTTCAGAAGAGTGAACGATCTCTCCGGGCTTGGAGGCGGCCTCCAGCATCGTCAGCGCCTGGCGAATCACCCTGGTTTGCTGGGCAGCATCGTGGGGCTGGCCCAGCGTGTTACCAAATGGGAACTCGACCGCCAGTGTACGAGGCACTCCGATCTTATTCGCCGCGAATGGCATCATCGTCACCATGATAGTGGAGAGGCCG
>DAOUVM010000048.1 GCA_030667645.1 Ardenticatenales bacterium
CAGTAACCGATGGGCGTCTTGACGGGTTCCCCCCACCCTAGTCCATTGGTTCTCCTCGGAAGCGTCCAGGTTCCCCCCACCTGGCGCTTCCCTTTTTTTTGTGCCGGTCCGCAAAGGCAGGCTAGCGGACAATGTCCCGCAAGGTCCGCCAAGACATGGCATCCCTCGAATCCACTACGCCCATCGCAGCACCGACGAGCAGTTGACCCAGACGCCGCCGCTTATGAGCTTTCCCAATGATCAAATTCAGCGCCCTTTCTCGAATGTACCAGTCGCGCATTTTGGAGAGAGAGAGAAAGAGGGAAAGATACCGTTCACGCAAGCGCCGACCGTACACGGCCAGCCGCCCAGCTGATAGGTCGCCGTCGGCCAGCGCCTCGGCCGCAACCTCAGCCGCCATCAAACCCGATTCCATGGCAAAACCCACGCCTTCACCGTTGAAAGGGTTGACCAACCCGGCCGCCTCGCCCACCAGCAGCAGGTTGTCAGCCTGGGTCTGCGCGGTGGGAAAGTCCACTCGCAGAGGACGGCTCTTGATGGGTCCGCTCACCATCGCGCCGGCCAACTGAACCCTGCAACGTGGATTGAGGTCTACAAAACGACGGAATGACTCGCGCAGAGGCAGTGTCTGGCGACGAAAACGCCCGCTGGGGAAACATCCTACACCCACGTTGGCCCGCCGGCCGCTCAAGGGAAATATCCAACCATAGCCCGGCAAGAGGCAGCGATCGTAGTGGAGCTGAAACACCGGAGCCAGGTCGACGGCGTTCTCGTAATAGGCCCGTGCGGCACGAATCACTGGCGGAACCGCCGATAGCAGGCTGGCCCTTTTTACGAGCGCCATGGCAACACCGGTCGCCAGGCAAACGAGCGGCACCCGAACCACAGTGTGCTCCCCACCGGGCAGTATTCCCTGCACACCAGTTACCACCCCATCCCTGCGGGTCAATCCGCTGACACGGAAACCGGCTAGAGAGCGTGCGCCTGCAGCCTGTGCATGTTCCACCAGTAGAGCATCCAGCTCTTGCCGTCGCACGGTCAAGCCAAAATGTGGCAGTTCACCTCCCAACTCGTCCATGCCCACTTCAGCAAATCGGCCATCGGGGGCATAGGCGCGAACGCCGTTGATACGCAGCGCGCCGCTCTCCTCAAGTTTGGACAATAGGCCCATCTGTTGCACCATCGCCACGGAGCGAGGGGTCAGCCCATCACCGCACGTCTTGTCTCGGGGAAAGGTCGCCTGATCCAACAGCAAGGTGTCCACTCCCTGCTCAGCCAGGGCGGCCGCGGTGACACTGCCAGCCGGCCCGGCTCCAACTATCACGACTCGGGCAGTGTGATCCACGTTCCTGCTCTCCTTCATCCGGGGATGTCGCAGTATTCTATCTCCGGCATCGCGGGTCGGCAGAGCATCGGAGCACTCCCACCGACCCTGGCAACGGTAAGCGGAAATCAATGCTCACCTGGCTGCTCCCGCTGTCATACACACCCATCATACTACGCCGGGTGCCTTGCCGCGCCGGGATCTCAAGGCTGCCAGGTGGAAACGCACCGGCGATGAGACTTGTTCCCGCTCAGTCTCCCATGTGGGCATCATGGATACAGAAGTTGCGGATGATGACAGAACTGTTCCAATTGTACCCCCGCGCAAGGTATCCGTCACAAGCGGCATATGCCGGCGCTTGGCCGATCGCCAGAGATGCCAGTTTGGGTTATTACGAACTACACCAGCCGGCGGGACCGTGACCCACAGCGGTCAACCGCATACGGCAACCACCTCTGCATGGGTCACAGGAATCAGATCGACCACCTTCATGCGCACCAGCGCGGATGCTTCTCCGCCACCGCCAAGAATCGTGCCCTGCTCCAAGACAGACGGGTCGACCCAGGTCGGGAGTGATTGTGCATGACCAAACGGTGGAACCGCGCCGACCGGGAATCCAGTCCAGGCCAACACCTCTGCCGGAGTGGCCATCTTGACCTGCTTTCTGCCCAATCCCAGGCGACGGGCAATGGTCTTCTGGTCGATCCGGCGCTCCCCATTGACGATGATCAACAGGGGGTCGGCCCGACGGATGATAAAGAGGACCGACTTGATAATCGCGTCGGCCGGGACCCCCATTGCCTGTGCGGCAGCCGCCACCGTGGCACACCCTCCGGCCGGATCAGTCCGGGGTCGGACGATTTCGGCCTGAATGCCGTGCGTATCGATGCAGGCCTGCAAATCGAGGGCAGTCAGCATAGCGGAATTATACGCCCCGGCGCCAGTACTGGCAATTCTGTTTGCTGCGGTATAATGGGTGATGAGAGTGTTAAAGCACATCTGGAGGGTTGGTCGCGCTCGTGGAATTCGCGCCGAGAGATGAGAAAGCAAGAGTGGTAAGCATACCACCTTCGATCCTTGCTGGCGCAGCGCACCGTCTGACCTGATAGCGCGTGTTTCCACACCCTTGTTGATTGGGTTCAACAATGAATTCACAGGATGGAACAATGCACGAGATCTTTTACCCACGCAGCGTTGCGGTCGTCGGCGTTTCAGCCAGGAAGAGCAACCTGGGCCGGAACATCGTGGCCAATCTGATCGAGTTCGGTTTTGACGGCATTGTGTACGCCGTCGGCCACCGGGGGGGCGTGATCGAGACCCGCCGGATCTACGTGTCAGTCGGCGACATTCCCGATCACATTGATCTGGCAGTCATCCTGACGCCTGCTGAGACAGTGCCTGGCATCTTGGAAGAGTGTGGTCAAAAGGGGGTGCGTTGGGCAATCATCGAGTCGGCCGGTTTCCGGGAATACGGGCCGGCCGGCCGGAAGCTAGAAGAGGAGATGATGCGCATTGCTGACAACTATGGCATCAGGTACGTTGGCCCTAACTGCATAGGCGCCATCAACCTGGAAAACGGATTCTGTGTCCCCTTTCCTCGCCTCAAACGGTTCGTCAAACCAGGCGGGGTCTCGGTCGTCTCACAGAGCGGTGGCGTAGGGATGAGCGTGCTTAACCTGATGGCCAATGAAGGCGTGGGGCTGAACAAGTTTGTTTCTGTGGGCAACATGCTCAACACAGATGCTGAGGACCTGCTAGAGTACTTGATAGAGGACGAGGGGACCAAGCTGATCTTCCTCTACCTGGAGAGTATGACCAACGGCCGTCGGCTGATGGAGATCGCGCGCAGGTCACCCAAGCCCATTCTCGCCTTCAAGGCCAACATCGGCGAGCTGGGGCAAAGAATAGCTGCTTCCCATACCGCCTCTCTCTCCAGCGACGACAAGGTGGTGGATGCTGCACTCCGGCAGGCGGGCATTGTCCGTGTTCACGACGCGACCAGTCTGGGTAACAACCTCAAGATCCTCCGATTGCCCCCGATGAAGGGCAATAACCTGGCCATCATCTCCCGCTCCGGAGGTCACGCGGTGATTGCGGCCGATGCATGCGAGCTGTCCGGCTTTGATCTGGCCACCTTCCCCGATAGCTTCCTGCGCGAGATCGAAAGACACTTCCGCGCCTCTGTCATCCGATTGACCAATCCACTCGACCTGGGCGATCTCTTTGACCTGGATGTATACGCCCAGATTGTCCAACAGACCCTGGAACTGGAGGCGGTAGATGGGGTGGTATTCCTACATACCTCGCTATCTCGTGCCGAGCACCAAGCAAGCCGGCTGCTGCTGGAGCGGTTGATGGAAATGACACTCCGTTACAGCAAGCCGGTTGCCATGTACATCTCCACGGCCGCCCACGAGGTTAACTACCTCAAGACGAACTATGACTTTCCCGTCTTTACTCGAGTTGTAGAGACCATCCGCGCGCTGGAGATTAGCCACCGGCATCATCAACAGCACGATCAAGCTCGAGCGACACAGACTTTTCCTACGTTTGATGTAGATCAAGATGCTGTGCGGTCATTGATCCAACAAGCCAAGGCAGCAAAGCGCGATCTGTTGCTCCCCGAAGCGGTGCAAGCACTGGAAAGCTATGGTATCCCTGCCGCACGAGGGGTTGCGGCAGCGACCGCGACCGACGCACAGGCAGCCGCCGAACTCATGGGGTACCCGGTGGCCATCAAGGTCATAGCAGACCAGATCTCCCACAAGTCGGATGTGGGCGGTGTGCAGCTCAATCTGCGGAACGGCCCGGCGCTGGCAGATGCGTTTGAGGACATGAACTGCCGGATTCGTCGGGCACATCCGACCGCCACGTTAGATGGGGTCCTGGTCCAGCCGATGATCACCGGCGGCCGGGAGCTGATCCTGGGCGGCCGTCAGGATCCTCAATTCGGCCCGGTAGTTCTCGTCGGCCTGGGAGGCATCTTTGTTGAAATCTTTAAAGAGGCCTCGGTGCGAGTTGCCCCGATCTCACGTGACGATGCAGCGGAGATGATTGAGGAGCTACGTGGCGCGCCGATTCTCAAGGGTGCCAGGGGACACAAGCGCTCAGACATCGAAGCGTTGATCGAGGCGCTCCTGCGAGTCTCTCAACTGCTCGTCGATTTCCCCGAGATCAAAGAACTGGACATCAATCCTCTGCGACTGTTTCACGACGGAGAGGGCTGCTGCGCTCTGGACGCACGAATAATCCTGTAGACCGGTTGGAAGACGAGCCCGACAAAGCCTTGGACTGGAGAGGCGCCGATCGCGGACGGTTCTGAGCGCAAGCTGGCTGCCTGGACGCCATGATCACTGGGCACAGTGTTGTTGGTGGTTCGTGCTGTGGCTACCGTTGTGCTTGCCAGACTGGTCCACCGTGCAGCGCGCGGCAGCCTATCTTTTCGCCCTGGAGCCGATCGCGGATGTCACAGGGCAGCGCCAGGCATCGTTGTGATGCACGGAAACCGCCCCATCGCATGCCGTTGGTGCACATTCTGGCAGAAATCCCACGGCCGTTACGCGGTCAGCTTATCCCCAAACCCGAAAAGTCCGACAGTGCCGCCGGTGTGCCAAAAGAGCACAGTTTCATCTTTGCGAAAACGCTCCTGCCCAATCAGGTCAATCAATCCGGCCGCAGCCCTCCCCGTGTAGACAGGGTCAAGCAGCAGCCCCTCGGTGCGGGCAAAGAGCCGGATCGCATCCCGCTCCGGCTTGCCTACCGATGCATAACCGTCACCAAGATAGTCATCGTTGATTTCGATCCGAGCCGGGTCGAACCCAGTGGGCCGGCCCAGGAGCGCGGCCGTCTCCGTCGCCAGCATCGCCACGGTTGCAGCCAGCGCTTCCCGTGGTTGGTCCACGCTAATGCCCAATATCCGACCCGAAAAGCCCAGGGAATGCGCCCCCACTACTAGACCCGCCTGCGTACCACCACTGCTTGAGGCAAACACGATGGTGTCCACGCGTTGATCAACCACCTCCAGTTGGGCCATCAGCTCCTCCAGAGCGGCCACATAGCCACTGGCCCCCACCGGATTCGAGCCACCGTACGGAATCAGTGCCGGCCGGCCGCCCTGGCTCCACAGCGCTTCGGCTGTCTCCTGAAGCGCATCGTTCATATCTTGGTCACCGGCCCACCGGATCTCCGCCCCCAGCAGCTCATCCAGCAGCAGGTTGCCTGTGAGGACGGGAGGAGCCTCGCCCTTTAGAACCAGAACCGACCGTAGGCCGCACCTTGCTGCAGCCGCCGCAGTCTGCCGGGCGTGATTGGACTGTGGCGCGCCGCCTGTCACCAGCACATCTGCCCGGCCGGCCAGCGCCTCCCCCACCAGGAATTCCAGTTTGCGCGTCTTGTTGCCACCGGTTGCCAGCCCGGTCTGATCATCCCGTTTTACCAGCAAACGCGGGCCACCCAATCGGGCGCTCAACCTCTCCAGGGGCTCCACTCTGGTGGGAAGATGCGCCATCCGCTCACGATGCAGCTTGTCCGTTAACATCAGACTCTCCGAGGTTTAGTTTCTCTGTCTATCCTGCTATAATCCGAGCAAGGAATTGCCATGCTCGGATTATCCAGGATAGGTCGCCGTTTGTCGAGCCTCGCTCCACCCGGAGAAAAGATGACAGACAGATTCCGGCGTCGAGCTTCACCGGGGTTGCTGCTACTGCTTCACAACCACGGCGTAGCAGATTAAGCGACTGTCTCTGTGGCCTGGGCACTCAAGGCCGAGTTCATCGTTCATACCGGCACGCTGCAGTCCACAACCAATAACCCTGTTCAAGCGGACTGCACCGTGAGGTGGGAGGGCCCAGTGGCGGCCGGAGAGACCTTCACAATCGGCCTGTCGCTGCCAGGCCCGGAGGGGACGTGGTCGTCCAGCGCGGCCGCGATCGGCGACGGGGTGACAGAGACACTGACACGAAGCAATGTCCTCCAGGTCCGACCTGGGCTCGTCTACGTGCCCATTCTGACACGCTGACCGTCGGGTCGATCTACCCATCCATCGCCTTGCCCGGCCCCACCCCAACCTTCTTCATCCCTATATCGATCAGCCCAACTCGCCGAGCAGGCCTATTCCCGACGCCAGCCCGGCAGAACACCCCGAAAGCCGCCGCCTGAGGCCCACTTCCGCCGCCGGTCGCCGGCCGGATCGATACTGAGAATGTCCCTCCGCTGGCACCATCGTCTACGTACAGCAGTGTGGTCCCAGCCGCACCTGGCTCCGCAGATTGTGCTCCAGTTCGCTCACTTGGGGTGAGTATATTAGCCATGGGAATGTTGCCCAATCTGGAAGAATACGATAGTATTGAGCGACACTAGGCGCGAGAATGTCCACCACCGAGCCCTGTACCCACGCCGGCCAGGATTATAGTGGAAGAGGCGACGACCTGCCAGGCCCGCTCGAAATGCGCTGCAGCCTGTACACTCAGAGCCATGGCGGTTGCCATCCTGTCGCCAAGTAGTGACATGTCAGCCACAGGTTGACACAGTTGTGGCGGCCCCGCTTGAGCAAAGCCACTGAGCGAAAGGAATCTGTGACATGAACAGCGAACCAACAACCCAGATCATCGCCCCGTGCCCCGTTCCCCGCCCCCCTGCTCAGAATCCTGCTGAGGTTTACCTGGCAGGGCTTGGCAGTGGGAGCCGGCGAACTATGCGCCAGGCGCTAGATAGTGTAGCCGGTATCATCAGCAATGGGCGGGCGGATGCCCTCAACTTGCCCTGGGAAGAGCTGCGTCACCGGCACACAAACGCCATCCAGGCGGCGCTCGCCGACCGGTACAGACCAGCTACAGCCAACAAAATGCTGTCATCTCTGCGCGGGGTGTTGCGAGCCGCTTGTCGCCTCGGGATGATGGATCCGGCGATGATCGAACGAGCAAGCAGTGTGGACAACATTCCCGGAGAGAGCCGGGCGGGCGGGCGCCATCTGACGGAAGAAGAGATTGCAGGACTGCTCCAGGCCTGTGCCAGAGACCCCGGCCCGGCGGGCATCAGAGATGCTGCCATCATCGGGCTGATGTACTCGGCCGGGGCACGCAGCTCTGAGACGGTGGCGCTGGATTTGTCAGACCTTGACGTTGATACCGGTTCGCTCCAAGTGCGGGGCGCCGGCCCAAGCCAGGAGCGATGCCTCCACCCGGCCGCTGGAGCGCTAGACGCGCTGCAAAAGTGGCTAGAGGTGCGCGGTGACGAAGCCGGCCCGCTGTTTTGCCGGGTGGGCAAAGGTGCGGGCGGCCCTGTAGCGCAGGCACGAGTGAGCAGTCAGGCTGTCTACAAACTGCTTCGCCGGCGGGCCGAGCAGGCAGGCGTCGAGCCGATCTCCGCGCGTGACGTGCGGACCACGTTTGTCGAGAATCTCTTGAACTCCGGCATGGATATCGCCACCGTGCAGCAGATGGCCGGTCATGCCGCCAGGTCCACCACCAACCGGTACGGCCGGCGCAACCGGCGAGGTCACCGGGAAGCAGAAGAGAGCTCCGGCAGGCCGACCGACGCGAATCGGTTGAAAAGACCGAGGAAGAACACTGGTTGGCGCGCTTGGTAGCCCATGGTATTGACCCGGAGAGAACCACAGACGGCCTCCTGCGGCGCAATGCCGGACGGCAATGCCGATCGCTGCTCCGTCAAGAGTGAGCCAGCCCGGTCTCCTTTAGGACGTTGGTGGCGTGCAAGGTAACCCAGCGATCGGTATCCTGTGGATCGGCGAGCGAATCCCAGGTACGCTGTCGGAAGGGGCTTGCACCACGCCAATCTCCCCGTCTCCTACGCCGCCCGGCCAGCCATTCAAGCGCTGGCTGGGCATCTGGATGATCAAGGGCTCGTAGCTCAACCAAGAGTGGCAGCACAAAGAGAATATCCGCCTGATAAAAGAGCGGAAAGTTGAGCCGGGACCAAAGGCGATGAACGCGCCCGGAAGTGGGATAGTCCGCCTCAATCAGGCGGCGGTCCTCGAGCAGCCAGGCGATCCCCTGCTGGATGGTCTCCTGAACACGGGACGACCGCTGCTCGGACGGAATGGCCGCCAGCCCCCAGAGGGCACGCGCGCACCCCCAGGCGCACGCAAGATCCCCATTGTGGGCACAGCGCCAGCCTGCATCCTGCCCGTCTGCGACGAGGTAGCGGACCACATGGTGAACCCTTGCATCATCCTGAAAACCGCAGTGGATCGCATAGCGCAGCAGATTGCCCCAAAAGCAGCATAGGCCATGGCTCTCCGCGCTCAGGGCTTCTCCCAATTCATCTTCCGTGGCGGATAGCATGTACTCAGCTCCCCGCCTGAGACAAGAGTCACCGCCATCGGCCGCCAACTCTGTCAGCAGAAGCATGCTCCAGTGGGTGCTGACGTATTTGGGCGTATAGTAGCTGCGCTCATCGCTCCAATTCCCAGCCTCCGTTTGATGCGCCAAGATCGCAGGGACCGGGCCGGATCGCATTATCTCCTGCCGGGAATCACGTACATCATGGTCTGTTTCAGTCCGGCCCAGCAGTTGGCGCAAGGTCAAATAGCGAATCGACGGCATTGAGCTGTCCAGCAACCAGTCGATGATGACGCCGGCCACGGGCAGCTCAGAGGTCTTCCTATTGGCACTCATTGATTGACTCCTTGTCCGCTACAACTGGCTGGCCGGCTCAACCCAAGAGTGGGGGCACGCGCGCCCTGAGGCCTCGCAGCTTGGCTTGAAACAACGTCCAGGCAGAACGGAGCGGGTGGAGAGGCACCATGTTCACCGGCGTCAGGCCCATCAAGCTGGCCTGGTAACGGGTGTTGGTCATCAGATCATTGTGCTCGGGTACCAGGAATATCCTCCGGTCAGCGTAGCGTCGGCGCAGGGCTTCACCGACCTCGTCGCAAGCGCACGGGCCAACGATCAGGATGTCGCCCGGCAACCCGTCAAGATCGCTGGCCTGAAAGCCGGCGCCACAGACGAGGGTCCACCCGCCCTCGCCGCGATAATCATTGTAGAGCATCTCCTGGATGCATTCCGAATTGCCCCTGCACCCTTCCACACATGCCTTGGCGCGACCAACAACCCAGCGGACCTGGGGGTGAAATCGCCGCAGCAAGGTGTGAGGAAGGCGCGCCGTGAAGTCACTCAACGGCCGTCCGCGAACCTCCACCCGTTCGATATCACTCTCTCCAAGCCCCCACTCGGCGCACAGCCGCAGGTGCTCGACCTCGGCCAGGGCATAGCCCATGACCCGCGCCCCGATCACGTCGACCGCGAGCGTGTCCTGCCCCCCGACAAGCACGTTCATTGGCACCAGGCACTCGTCCAGCAATGCCGTCGCTGGAAAGTGGCCATGGGCAGTGGCTGTTAGCCCTTCGATGATACAAAAATCGGGACGGGTGAGAGCATAGAGCGCCGCCAGACGGCGGTGGAGTGTCTCGTGATTGTGGTGCACCATCCGATCTGCATCCACCGGAAAAGCTTGCTGGTTTTTGACCCCCAGGGTCACGGTCGCCATCGAGTGGGTTTTGAGCTTGGGCAAGCTCAGGTAAAAGCTCTGACCGGTCGCAGAGCGATGATTCCCTGCCCGGAAAGTGCTCGCACCGCTTGTTAGCGGCCCATCCCATCGGTTCACAATATCGTCAGAGAGCCGGCGCGCGATTCTGGCGCGAGTGCCGTCACGGAGACTGACCTCAACCGTGGGCCCCTCATCCAGGTAGATTGGCTCCGCCCCGTAACGCCGGCAGAGCTCCCCGTACCCGGTGACCCGAAACACCAGCCTGGTGAAATTGCCACCCGTGCTACTCTCCATGACGGCTAGGCGAGTGTAGCCGTGGTCGCGGAGGTAGGCCAACACCGCCTCGAGCACATCAGGGTCGGTGAACGTGTACGGCGCAAAGTGAACCCCGTTCGGCTTGATGTAGACCGTGCCCCCATTCCTGGGAATGACAGCCTCAATCCCACCGTATGGCTCAAAGATGGCCTCCAGTGCAGACCCCAGTCCCA
>DAOUVM010000225.1 GCA_030667645.1 Ardenticatenales bacterium
CCGCTCAACAAGGTAGACCTGATAGCCGGCGTTGGCGATCTCTAGCGCGGCCTGGATCCCGGCCACACCGCCACCGACGACCAAGGTATTCTGATTGACCGGCGCACGCTTGGAGAAGAGCGGCTCGTGGTACCGTACGCGAGCCACCGACGCGCCCACGAGGGCCTTGGCCTTCTCGGTCGCCTCACCCCGATCTCTGTGAACCCAGGATGCGTGCTCGCGAATGTTGGCCATCTCAAAAAAGTATGGGTTGAGCCCGGCTCGCTGGCATGCTACACGAAAGGTGGATTCGTGCATATGGGGGGAGCAAGAAGCAACCACAACCCGGTCAAGCCCATACTCCTTGACGTCTTCCTCGATCAGATCTTGCCCCAAGCTGGAGCACATGAACTTGTCGTCGCGGGCGATCTCCACGCCATCCAGCCCGTCCGCCCACTCGGCGACCGCAGCAACATCTACTGTGCCAGCGATGTTGCTGCCGCAATGACAAACGTATACACCTATCTTCATCTAGTACTCCTTCAAGGCACCCTCTGCGGCGCAGAGTAGCTGGTTCTCGTTTTCTTGACAGGGATAGGGAATGCCAACACTCATCGATTCAGTCCGGAAGAGCTTGTGGCATGGGCAATGCTTTCTTGTCACGCACCTTGCGCTTCTTGGTGGAGGAAACAGGCGTCCTCCATTTCTCAAGCATCGACTTGACAGGGACAACGCCCTCCTCAAACCGGAGTTCGGCCGGGTCCATTCCAAAGGCCAGCCCCATCATCTGGGTAAAATAGACGATGGGCATCTTGTAACTGGCGCCAAAGGCTTTGTTAACGTAGCTCTGATAGACATCCAGGTTGAGTTGGCACATGGGACAGGGGACAACCATGGCGTCAGCGCCCAGCCGGTCGGCCAGGTCAATCAAGCGCCGCAGGATGCCCATGGCAACATCAGTGCCAATCTGGGTCATGTGACCGCCACAGCAACTCGATTTCAGAGAATAGTCGGGGACGGTCGCACCCAATCCTTCCAGCAGTCGATCCATGGTTTGCGGGTTCTCCACGTCATCAAAGCTCCCTTCCGGTCGCCCGATGTAGCAGCCATAATAGGGCACCAGGGTGAGGCCGGTAAGCGGCTTGACCACCTTGGACGCCATGACGTCGGGGTCAACATCGTTGACAATCACATCTAGCAGGTGACGCGTTTTGACAGTTCCAGGGACATAGGAGAGATTGCCGGCCGCCAACGCCTCGTTCACATCGGCGTTCAGTTGCCCGTACTTGGCCATATTCTCGTCCGTCTTTTTCAGATTGACATAACAGGCACTGCAAGGGGCAACGACCTGTGGGGTCTCCTGCGGATCAATCAGCGCCAGGTTGCGGGCAATCAGCGAGTAGGCGGGCAGATGGTCAATCGAAAAGTATTCGGTGGCGCCGCAGCAGTTCCAATCTTTTATCTCCTCCATCTCTAGTCCCAATGCGCTGGCAACCGTTCGGCTGGTCACATCATAAGCGGAGGCGCTGCTTTCCGAAGAGCAGCCAGGGTAGTAGGCATATTTCATGAGCCCGCTCCTATCTCTTTGGCTCTGTTGAGGATATTTTTGAGTTGACGGATGGCCTTGATGCGCGTGGGACGCAGGTTCAACCGGCCGCGGCTCATCATGGCCAATGCCATCGGCCCCATCTTTAGGCCGCCCAGCGGGTGATGGGTCAGATAGAACTGGGTCGCGAGGCCGAACTCAAATGCTCGGCCATAGTTTTCCACCAGACCAACAAACGTCTGGGAAAAGTCCACCGCATCAGTGGTATACAATCCCTTCTCTATGGCCTGGTGCTTGAGATGGTACATGATGTCGGTGATGGGAATCTCCTGGGGACAACGGACGGTGCACAGATAGCAGGATACACAGTACCAAAACGTGTTGCTGCGCAGGACCTCGCGATCCTGACCGGCCGCAATCATGGCGAACAGCTTGCGTGGAGTATGATCCATGTCCTCCCCGGACGGACAGGAACCCCCGCACATGCCACACTGAAGGCACGTTCTCAACTTGTCCCCTCCAGGGAGTTCGCTAGTGATCTTGGCGTACACAGAGTTGGGGTCTAGCGTCATGGCATACTCCTAAAGAAAGCTCTCCATCAGCCCGGCCACCTGGGAGTGGTGAAAGACGGGGCCGTCGACACAGACAAAGATATCTCCCAGATTGCAGCGGCCGCACTTGCCGATGCCGCAGTGCATCCGCCCTTCCAAGGTGACGAGCATCTGGTCCAGTGTAAAGCCCAGTTTGCGCAGGCTGAGGGCCACAAAGTGGATCATGATGGGCGGACCGCAAGTGATGGTGATAGCGTTTTTTGGTGAGGGTCCAACGTTCTCCAGCAGGGTCGTGATCAGCCCTTCGTTCCCCTCCCGCCAATCCGGGGGGCGCTGATCAACGGTCAGGTGCAGATCCGTTCTGGGCGTGGCGCGCCAGGAGTCGTACTCTTCAGTAAAGATGAGCAGTGAGGGGTTGCGAGCCGCCCACAGGATCGTCAGCCCACCATAGTTTTCCCGGTCATCTAGGATGGTGCTGATGACCGGCCGCAAAGGGGCCCCGCCAATACCACCGCCGATGACAATGATGTCCTTGCCCTTGATTTCGTCCATCGGGAACCAGTTGCCCAGCGGTCCTCGCACGCCAACCGGGTCGCCTAGCTTGAGGCTGTGGAGGGCATTGGTCGTCTTGCCGTGAGGGTGGCGATGGATGGCGAACTCCAGCAACTCACCCCGGCCAGGAATCGATGTGATGCCAAAAGGGGCCTCGCCGGCGCCAAAGGCAGAGACAAAAGCGAACTGACCCGGCATATAGTCGGCAAAGGCGGCTTTTCCAGTGGCGTTCTGCAGCTCAATCTGGAATAGACGAATGTCGGCCGCCAACTCCTTGATTCCGGCCAGTACCCCCAGATAGGGGCGCATAGGATTGGTGCCATCGTTGCTCACAGCTCGACCTCCGCCTCCAAGACATCCAATTCCCTCTGCATCGCACTGACCGTGCTCAGCATTTCAAGTATGTCAATGTTCACCGGGCAAACCTCAACGCAGCGGCCGCAGCCCACGCAGCCCAGAGGACCGAAATCCTGGGGATAGTAGTGGAACTTGCAATAGTAGCGGTTCCGAATGCGCTGTCCCTTGAGCGGCCGGGAGTTGTGCCCCCCCGCGATCGTGCGGTAGTTGGGGGCGGTGCATGCGTCCCAGACCCGCATCCGCTCATGGACGACCAGATTGGCGCCAGAAGCGATCGGCTCATCGCGTAGATCAAAGCAGCGGCATGTCGGGCAGATGAAGGTACAGAGCTTGCAGCTTAGGCACCGTTCGCCCAGCCGCATCCAATAGTCCTCGTCAAAATGACCCGGCCATTGCTCCGGCGGCAACACAGGCACAATCTCGTTCATGGGGATTTCGGGCAGGGTTCGGTCCTGGCCATCTGTCACCTCCTTGAAGTCAGCCGAGGCCAACAGCTTCTCCCCCTTGTCAGTCACCGTCTGAACGGCATACCCTCCGTCAACCGGTATCAACAGCGCATCCAGGTGCGAGGGGTCGTCCGGCGCGCCGCCAACACTGGTGCAAAAGCAACCTTCCCACATCTGCGGGCAGGCCATCCCCACCAGTATCGTCATCTCCCGCCTTTGGGAATAATGAGCGTCGGCCGGCTCCTGATCCCGGAAGAGAGCGTCAAGGGCAACAAAGCCGTGAGCGTCACACGGCCGGATCCCAAAGATAATCTGCTCCGCCTCACAAGATAGATCATGCATCTCAAGCTGATCGGCCCGCTTCTCAAACCGCATCAGCCGTTCTGTGTGCGGCAAGAGGAACTCTTTGGCCGAGAGATCCGGTCGGGTATAGTCAAAGGTGATTTCGCTGCTGTTGGTGACCGGCCGATAGAGCACGTGCCCTTTTCCCACATCGCGGGGGGCGATAACTTTAAGTTCTTTGGTCAAGTGATCCAGCCAGGTGGTCAGATCATCGTGGGTCATGAACATCATATCAGCGACACCTCCCCGTCGGCCAGGATGGTTACAAAAGGAGTCGGATCGGTGGTCATGCCACCCTTATGTCCAAGCAACTCGCTCACCTCCTTGACCAGCTTGCGGTTCAGCAAGCTGAGCGGGATGTCCATCGGGCAGACACGCTCGCACTCGTTGCACTCTACGCAACGGCCGGCAAGATGCATGGCGCGAAAGGTATGAAAAAAGTACTTTTCCGGAAGCTCAATCTGCATACCGATCCATAACGAATCATCGCGATCAAACTCACAGACATCGCAATAGCATCCGGGGCAGGCCTGCCGGCAGGCGTAGCAGCGAATGCAGCGGTCGAACTCCTGTAGCCAGAACTCGAGCCTTTCAGCGGCCGATTTTTCCTCCATTGCGGCCACATCCGCCATGTCGTCGATCACCTCAACGTCTGGAGGATCACCAATGAGTACATCGTAAACTATTGGGATCCGCAGATCGCATCGGAGACAACGCTCTTGCAGCATTCCTTGCTCCATCATGCCGCCGCAGGCAAGGCCAATCACGTAAACCTTGTCCCGCTGTATTTGCGCTTCACCCAGGAGGAGATTGATCGCCCGGCTGTCGCAGGGCTTGACGAGGATAGCGACGGCGGGCACGGCCTCCCCCCGTCGGCTGGGCTTCTTTTTATCATGCAGAAAGGTCGTCAGGTTGGCGTAGCATTCCCGGTTCCAGACCAATCGTTCCACATCGGCCGGGTCATAAACAAAAGCGGGGCGCGTGCCACCACGAGTTCCGGCCTCGTAGCCAATCACGCAGCTCACCCGGCCGCTTTCCAGGAGTTCCTGGGCCTTGGTACGAATCTGCTCAATCAATGCGACTTTCTCCTTTGTGTATAACAGCCTGTGCACTCGAGACAAACCGATGTTCTCTGCGGCCTAACTCAGAGGCGCCAGGATGGTTTCCGAACATCCAGCCCAATAGCTGACGCCAAGAGCGTAGATCATGAGATTGGTGGGCTCTCTTGCCTCCGGTGCCTTGCGTGGATTCCCCAGTCGAAATCAGGGCGCGACCGCCGGAAGGTAAACAGTGAAAGTGGCTCCACGGCCCTCCTCGCTCTCCA
>DAOUVM010000121.1 GCA_030667645.1 Ardenticatenales bacterium
AAGATCGAATTGGAGATCATCGATCCAGCTACGGAACCGGAAAAGGAGGCCGAGGCAAACCAGACCTACGGCATCCGGCCAACCCCGTTCCAGATCGCCGGCCGGTACGAATCCTCGGTCATCAATTCCTACTTTGACATCCTGATCCGATACGGCGACCAGCATGTGGTGGTCAGTTTTCGCGATCTGATCGAGGTGGAACAGCATCGCGACGGGCAGGTCGATGTCCGCCTGCGAAACCTGGAATACGATCTGACTCGCTCGATCAAAAAGGTAGTCCATGGCTTTCAGAGCGTGGATGCTGTGCTGGCAGCGATGGACGCCTCTCAACCGATCAGGTTCACCGTCTTTATGACCCCTGATTCTCTGCCTGAGTGGCTGGCTGAAGCGCCGGAGGCCATTGTCAAGGTCGCAGCCGAGATTCAGGCCGATTCGGACGGCAAGTTCACCTACGAGATCGTCGATCCGGACGCACCGGACAGCACGGTCAGCCGCCAGGGCCTGTATGACCTGTATGGCCTGCAGCCCATAGCCGTCTCTCTCTTTTCCGACCAGACCTACTATCTGCACATGATCCTGCAAATCGGTGATGAAGCACAGTTTCTCTACCCCTCTGGCACGTTGAGTGAAGCCGACGTGCGGACAACGATCGAATCGGCTCTCAAACGAGCTTCGACCGGCTTTCTCAAGGTAGTGGGGTTGTGGACTCCGCCGGAAGTGCCACAGCAGGACATGTTTGGCCAGACCCAGCCCCCCTTTTCCAGTTGGAACGCCGTCACCGAACAACTGCGACAGGACTACGAATTGCGTCTGCTCGATCTCACCAACGGTGAGGTCCCGCCCGACATTGATGCCCTGGTGGTGATAGCGCCACAAGGCATGAGCGACTGGGAGCGTTTCGCCATTGACCAATACCTGATGCGAGGCGGCGCGCTAATTATCGCCGCTGGAAACTATGCTATCGCTCCTGATCAGTTCACCGGCTCCCTTGCCCTGCTTCCGCTCGAGGGCACCCTGCAGGAGATGTTGGACGCATATGGGGTTCGCGTAGGTGAAGAATTGGTGATGGACCCGCAGAATGAACCGTTCCCCATACCGGTGATCCGCGATGTGGCCTGTTTTCAGGTGCAGGAGATCCAGGCGCTGGACTATCCTTTCTTTGTGGATATCCGGCCGGATGGGATGGATTCCGAAAGCCCCATTGTCGCCAACCTGCCGGCACTCACGCTGAATTGGGCATCACCATTGACGGTGGACCAGATCAAGAACACGGACCGCCAGGTCACTGTTCTGCTTCAGTCAAGCACGAATTCCTGGCTGCGGACCAACGTTGATATCCAGCCCAACTTTGATCTCTACCCGGACCTGGGGTTCGCTCGCGAAGGAGAAGCAGCGCCACACACCCTGGCCGTGTCGATCCAGGGCATATTTGACAGCACATTCGAGGACATACCACCTCCGATCGCCGCGGAGGACGAATTCGGGGTTGACGGCGCCACCACACCTGCCGCCGGGGTAATCAGGACCTCACCTGAATCGGCCAGGCTGGTGGTGATTGGCAGCGCCGAGTTCGTGGATGACATTGTCTTTGATATATCGTCCAGCCTGACCCGAGATCGCTACCTGAACAGTCTCCAATTCGTGCAGAACACTGTGGACTGGAGCGTCGAGGACCTGGATCTGCTCTCGATACGTTCCCGCGGCAGCGCAACACGGGTCCTGAGCCCCGCCGCCGAGAGCCAGCAATCCTTCTGGGAGGGGCTCAACTATGCGATCGCCCTACTTGCCCTGATTGGCATAGGCGTGGTGTGGAGCACCCGGCGCAAGAACGAGCAGCCCATGGATCTCATTCCACCCAAGACGGCCACAGAGATAGGGACCACCCCTCAAGAGGATGAAGAAGAATGAAAAAGCATATCCGGATTCTGGCTGTTGTTCTGACGCTCCAAGTCGTGCTCATCGCCGTGGTCTTTTGGCCCCAGCCGGCCGCATCTGGAGAGGGAAGCGGTCTGTTGTTGGGGGAGATTGAGGCCAGCAACATTGTCTCCCTGATCATTCAAGACATGGACGGGAATCACCTCGATCTGCAGAGAACCACGGGCAAGTGGGCTCTGCCCGAGGCGGGGGACTACCCCTGCCAGGAAGATCGAGTCCCTGAGATGCTGGAAAAGCTGATCACTCTCACAGCCGACCGGCTGATCACCCGGACCGAGGGCAGCCACAAGCGACTCCAGGTTGCGAGTGATGATTTTCAGCGCCGGATTGAATTGGAGACGGCCGACGGGCAGAACCGGGTCCTCTACCTGGGTTCCTCACCCACCTACGGAGCGACCCACATTCGCCTCGAGGGGCAGGATGAGACGTACCTGACGAACGATCTGTCCGTGTGGGATGCCAACGCCACCGCCACTAGCTGGATAGACACAAACTACTTGAGCGTGCCTCAGGAAGACATTACTTCCGTGACCCTCCGCAATGCCAACGGCGAATGGACCTTTGAAAAGGATGACGAAGCAAACTGGCTCCTCGTCGGGTTGGCTCAGGATGAAACCCTCAACACAACCGCGGTGGATTCCCTGGTCCGCCAGGCATCCTCGGTAACCATGCTCCAGCCCCTCGGAAAGGATAGCGTGACCGCCTATGGGCTGGATCAGCCGCTGGCCCTCGTCACGCTCAAGACCGGGATCGAGACGGTCACTCTGCAGGTTGGGGCAGCAGACCCTGACGACAGCAGCCACGTCATCAAATCATCCGAATCCCCCTACTATGTCAGCATCTCCGAGTACAACGCCAACAACCTGGTGGATAAAGCGCGCGACGATTTCCTCACGCTGCCTCCGACGCCCACCGCAGAGCCGGGAGATGAAAGCGGCGGATCGTAGCATCAGAAACTGACCTGGTCGGCTCTGGGTGAAAATGGAATAGGCGGTGGACGCAGCATCACCGGTAGAGGTGTTCCCGATCCGGTGCAACAACTCTACTTCCGGGACCCCGATGCCCCAGTCCGACAGCCGGAAGGTCACCAGATATTCCGGCCGGGGCAACGGCGCTCGCGTACGCCGGACTGTGCCGTAAAGAGCCAGCCGGCGAGCATTTCAGGTCGCGCCCACTGCTGCCACCTTTCCTTGTGCAGCAGCGCAACTGCAGAGAGGACGGCGCCTCGCTTGGTCTTCTCCACCCTTTCCACCCGCTCATCGTAGTTTGTTTGCCCTGTCGGCCTGTGATATGATCTTCTCGTGTGCCCATCCATTGACTGGTGATCCCGAGTACGCTCGTGTTCAAACTCTTCAGACTTGATCTGCATAGCCTGCCAGCCCAGATGATTCTCGGCGCAGTCGCGCTGGTGCTGCTGACAGCGGCCGCCGCCGGTCTGCCTGCGATCTGGCTCGTCCGCGACCAACTTGAGCGCCAGGCTTGGGTCCAGCTAGAACAAGCAAGCCGTTCGACTGAGGCGCTCTACGCAGCCGAGCAGAGCGACACTCACGGCCTGGCCATCCTGACTGCCCAGCGCCCGACGTTGCAGAGGTTGATGACGGGAGAAGATCAGGCCAGTCTGCTGACCTATTTGCGCACCCTCCAGACCGGTGCGGAGCTCGACATGATTCTCCTTTGTGACCCGACCGGCCAGACCGTCGCCCAGGTCGGTGAGGAAACAGCCGACCATCCATGTAAGGCCGGGATGCCGACCGGCTCTTTCACCGTCATGACCGGGCTCCCACCCCAGATATGGCTCTTGGCGGCCCACCCCGTGACCCGCCTGGCCGGTGAACCACTGGGGACAATCGTTGTAGGCAAGCTGCTGGACGACCACTTTGCCTCGCTTCTAAGCGCCAAGACCGGGCCGGAGCAGAGCCTGTTGGCACACGGGGAGGTGATAGCGACCAGCTTGGCCGATCGCAGCTTGCAGGACTCTACTTTCCGCGAGCCTCAGGGCGCGTTTAGCTTGGGCGGCCGGCCCTTTTACTTTACCCGTATCCCCCTGAGCGAGCCAGGACTGGAAGCTGAGGTGGCTCTTCAAGTGACCGACATCATCGCCACACAGCGACAATTGATCGGCGCTATTCTGGGCGGAATCGTGGCTGTGGCCATTGTGGCCTCTCTATTAAGCGTGTTCCTAGCCCGTCGGATTAGCAGGCCCTTGGAACACCTCGCCAGAGCCGCCACCCTGTTGAGCAAGGGTGACCTGGCCAGGCCCCTGGTTGTGCGTGCAAATGTACGCGAGGTTGCGCTGGTGGCCCAGGCCCTGGAAGGGGCTCGAGTCGATCTGCAGAGCACGCTGGCCGAGCTGCGCCACGAGAAGGATTGGACCGACCACCTGCTGGAAGCCATTGTCGAGGGGATCGTGACCCTTGACCGCCACGGCCAGATCAACTTTTTCAGCCGTGGAGCCGAGCGGATTACAGGCTGGACACGCAATCAGGTCATCGGCCGCGCCTGCGACAAAGTGTTCCGACCAGCAGAGACGGATGAACCCTTTAGCCGGCTCATCCCCGCTCTCGGTCAACGACGCAATATCCCGGTCAAGCTGCGCGATGGTCGGATGGCAGTCCTGGCAGTTAGCAGCACCCAATTGCACCCGCCTGCAGGTGACGCCCCCGACATCGCTCTGGTGTTCCGCGATGTCAGCGAAGAAGAGTCCGTTCACCGCCTGCTGGCCTATTTTCTGGCCAACGTATCCCACGAATTCCGCACCCCCCTCTCTGCTCTGGCCGCTTCCGTGGAGCTGCTGCTTGACCAGGCGCCTGATCTCAGCCCCGCCGAACTCCAGGAACTGCTGACCGCGCTCCGTCTGAGTGTTCTGAGTTTGCAGACATTGGTGGACAATCTGTTGGAAAGCGCCAGCATCGAAGCCGGCCGCTTCCAGGTTTCACCTCGCCTATCAAACCTGGGCGAGATTATCGCCGAGGCAATCCGCATGATGCAACCGCTTCTGGACAGGCGCGGTCAGCACCTCGTGGTGGAGTTGCCGGCCGCTATCCCGGTAGTGCGGGCAGCCCCGCGGAGAACGGTGCAGGTTCTGGTCAACCTGCTTTCCAACGCCAGCAAATACGCACCCGACAACTCAGAGATCGCCATCGGCGCCACCGTGGACAAAGCCTGGGTGCGCGTCACGGTGGCGGACCCAGGCGCCGGAATCCCGCAG
Organism: Ardenticatenales bacterium; assembly: GCA_030667645.1. Taxonomy (GTDB): domain Bacteria; phylum Chloroflexota; class Anaerolineae; order Promineifilales; family UBA4811; genus GLR113. The sequence continues at coordinate 5,144 of DAOUVM010000121.1, forward strand.
CGGCAACGGGCCGACCTGTTTCGCCGTTTCGTTCACCCTGACACAGCTAGCGACAATGCACTGAATGGCGCCGGGCTGGGCCTGTCCGTCGTCAAGGCAGTCATTCAGGCCCACGGGGGCGAGGTCGGGATTGAGGACCGGCCGGGTGGCGGGGCCGTCTTTTGGTTCACGCTTCCGACCGGGTCCTAGTTCTTCAACTGAGGAATGATGAAAGCTCTAGTCGTAGACGATGATCGGGTGCTGGCCGATGTGCTCGCCTTTACCCTGCGCCGCGAGGGGTTCCAGGTGGTCCAGGCCTACGATGGTGAGGCAGCCTTGAGATGTTGGTCCCAGGAACAGCCGGATCTCATCGTGCTGGACGTCAACTTGCCCAAGCTCGATGGTTTTGCCGTCTGCCGCCGCATCCGGTCAGAAGCCGATACACCCATCGTGCTGCTCACCGTGCGAGACGAAGAAGATGACATCATCCACGGGCTGGAGTTGGGCGCGGATGACTATATCACCAAACCCTTCAGTCCCCGCCAGCTAGTTGCCAGAGCCCAGGCGGTGATGCGCCGGGCGGGAAAAAAACTGACTCCCATTGTCCGCCAGGCCGGCGAACTCACCCTCAACCCAAGTCGGCGAGAAATGCACATCAGTGGAGGGGAAACCATCTCGCTCACGCCGCTTGAATGCCAACTCCTTGACTATCTGATGCTCAACTCGGGGCACGTCCTGACCTCGGAAGCCATCCTCAACCACGTCTGGGGCCCCCAGGGCGGTGACCGGGACATGCTCCGGCAGTTGGTTCACCGCCTGCGAAGCAAGCTGGCCCAGGCCCGTGCCGAAGGTGATGGCGAGCCCCCCTATATCGAGACCGTACCCGGCCTGGGTTACGGCCTTACCATTCCCCCTGCTGCGGGCTGAGCCCGCCCTGTAGCGCCTGCGGTTCCCCTGAACCCCTTACCATCGAATAGCCGCCCATGGCGCGCGCATTGACCGGCCGCCCTTTGTCATTTGTAACAGCTTTATCACAACCTTATCACAAAGCATGTCATCCCCTCCAGCTATACTGGTACCTAGTTCTGGCTCAATAACACTCGTATCGCCATTCTATGCTTGATTCACCGTTCAAGGGTGGAGTGCTGTTCCCGTCAAGCACTTGGCATCTGGGCGGCGGGTTGACGGAGGTGATGACTGTGAGGCGTCCAGACACTCGCTTGACCCGGTATCTGGCGCTCGATGACCTGACCGCAAACCTCAGGCTGGCTCGGCGCCTGCCGCGCGACCTTGCCTTTCGCTATCACGCCCTGCCGGTCGCCGAAGATGGCGGCCGCCTGACGGTCGCAATGGCAGATCCCAAAGATCCGGTGGCGCAGGCGGCCGTGGTATCCGCCTTGGGCGCAACTCCATACGTAGTGCAGAGCGATCAGGCAGCCATTGATGCGCTCTTGGCTGAACTCTGGCCTGAGAAACCCACCCCGTCTCTACACCTGCTGGTCCTGCCCGGACCCCGCCCCCACATTGATGAGCAAGCAACCTACGTCCGGGCTCTGGCCGAACTACTGGGGGCGCGCGTCAGTTACTATGACCCCGTAGGGGGGGCTGGCGCTGCTGCTGTGGATACCCTGGCGCATGTTGTCGCCCTTGCGGGCTATGATCTTCTGGTCAGCGGTGAGCCCGGCCAGTCGCTCGTTCACCGGCTACTAGTGGGACCAGTTGGCCAGCAGGCGGTGGACCAGATTCCGAGTTCGCTTCTGCTTCTTCGCGGGTTTCGTTGGCCGCTCCGGCGCATACTCTTGGTAGTCCGCCAGCACAGCACAGAGACCAATGAAGCGGCCCTGCAATGGGCAACCTCGCTGGCCAGCCCGGCCCTGGCCGCCGTTACCGTCCTGGCAGTGGCGCCGGCGGCGCCCGCTCTCTGCAGCCGGGCAGAGGGTATTCAACAGGGACTAACCGCGCTGTTGAGCGCTGACACCACCTTGGGGCGGGAGATGCACCGCGTGGCCCGGCACCTGGTGGATCGGGATGTGGAGGCCACGCTGCGCCTGCGCCAGGGCCCCCCGGGATGGCAACTCCGACTGGAGGTTGCCGCCGGGGACTATGATCTGATCATCGTCGGCGCAGATTCCAGCAATCGTTGGTTGCGCTGGCTGATGGGAGGCCAGGTCAA